>JAGCFG010000040.1 GCA_017650255.1 Alphaproteobacteria bacterium
CATACCGCCGAGCCAACGATAGTTTACATAATATTGTCCGCAACGCTCAGCATTTTCTTTGATGATGTCTTGAGCTTGTCTTTTTGTGCCGACAAACAAAACTTTACCACCATTTGCAGCAATTTCACGTGCTGTGTTCAAAGCATTGTAGAACACGGGGTATGTTTGTTGCAGATCAATAATGTGGACATTATCTCTTTTTCCATAGATGTAAGATGCCATTTTCGGGTTCCAACGACGCGCGTGGTGACCAAAGTGAACGCCATTTTCAATCATTTGGCGAATAGTAAATTTTGGAAGACTCATTTTTATATCCTTTTGTTTTCCGGTTAAACCTCCGCAGACTGTCGGCTTGAGTTCTACCTCAAGCACCGGAGCAAAGGCTGTCAAACAACCTCGCTAAGGTCTGCGTGTGAAATTAATTTGCCTCAAACCATTTTGAGACAAGTGTCTTTTTACAATATTTTTTGCTTTTGTAAAGAGTTTTTTTAAATAATTTCAAGATTTTGCTGAAATATATTTGCGCAAAGCCGAAATTACGCGGAAAACCGTTGAATTTACGGCTTCGTTTTTGGTTTCTACGATTATGTCTGCCTCAGAATAATAGGGATATTCTTCGGCAATATATTCCTGCAATTTGTTTTTTAGGTGAGAATCGTCACCCTTGATAAAAGGTCGATGCTTACGCCCATAGGTGCGATTGTAAAGAGTGTCGACATCAGCTTTAAGCCATATTGTTATTGCATTTTGTTTAGCCAAGTCTCTGGTCTGTTGCGGAATGAAAGAGCCACCACCCGAAGCCAGAACACAGGGAGATGACTGCAGCAAACGGTGCATAACACGAGTTTCGCCGGCACGATATTCTTCTTCGCCAAAGCATTTAAGCACGTCTATCAGAGAAAGACCTGCTGCTTTTTCAATTTCTTGGTCGCCGTCAACAAAGGGGAGTTCCAGTTTTTTGGCAAGGCGTTTGCCAACGCTGGTTTTTCCACTGCCCATCAGACCGACTAATAAAATTATCTTGTTAATTTGCATTGTTTTTTTATCAAAAATTAAATTTGTTGTTATAATATATGTAAAATAAATTTTATCAATACTTTTTTCGAGTGAGGATTTTTATATGTTAAATCGCAAAAAAAATTATACTTGGGTTTATGTTCTCATTGCCGCAGTATTGCTTGGCGGCCTTTTGTGGGTGGCCTCGCAGGATATGCCTTTTAATGAGGAAAATGTGAGCGAGCCTCTTGTTAAAACATTGTCAAAATGAGATGATGGATAATATTGCATATTTTTTGGATATGATGGCTGCAGAGAAGGGCTCCTCAACTAATACGATTGCGGCTTATGGTCGTGATTTGGAACAGTTTTTGGTGTTTGTCGGCAAAAAAGATTGTGAAGTTGATAATGGTGATATTGAAAAATTCGTGCAGCACCTAGGAGCGGCATTATTCAGTCCTAAAACAATCGCACGAAAGCTTTCAGCGATACGCGAGTTTTATAAATTTTTGTATATGGAAAAACTTGTAAAAGATAATCCGGCTTTGGATATTTTGTCTCCTAAGCAAGAAAAACCTTTGCCGAAGTTCTTGACCGAAAATGAAATAAGCTCTTTGATTACTACAGCAAAAAACGATTTGAGTTTTTCCGGGAGAAGGCTATCAGCAATGCTAAAACTTATGTATGCTTGCGGTTTGCGTGTTTCTGAACTTGTTGGATTGCCTGATGGGTGCATTAATTTTAAGGAAAATCAAATTATGATTTTCGGCAAAGGAAGTAAGGAGAGAATTGTTCCGGTTGCAAGAGGCGCCATTGAGGAGATTGAAGAGTATAAAGAATTTAGAGACAAACATCTCAATGGTCAAAAATCTCCGTGGCTTTTTCCTTCGCTCCATGCAAAAAGCGGACATATAACCCGTGATGCTTTTTTTAAGAATATTAAGAATTTGGCTATCAAAGCCGGAATTTCACCGCAAAAAATTTCACCGCACGTTTTACGCCATTCTTTTGCTACACATCTTCTTGACCATAAAGTAGATTTGAGGAGCGTGCAAAAGATGTTGGGGCATGAAGATATTTCGACAACAGAGATTTATACTCATGTGGTATCACAGAAGTTGCGTGATGAAGTAGAGAAAAATCATCCATTGGCAAAACGTGCTTGCAAAATGTGATTTGTTTGTGTAGATTGTTTTTTGAAATTGATTATTTGGGAGAGAAAATTATGAATTGGAAAATTTTGATCTTGTTTTTAGCAGCTTTTGGAGTTTCGGCAGAGGTTTGTGCACAAGAAGAAGGAGGTATTCAATCTTTTATGCAAAAAGATAACTCTTTAAAGCGCCAAGAAGATAGCAGCAATCAGATTAGACCGCTGAACCAGTTTGTGGAGAAATCGGGAAGAATGGCTATGAAAAATATTTTCGAGGCAGAACAGGTTTTTTGCTATGAAGTTTTTCCAACTGCAAGAGGGAGCAATGGATATACTCTTGATGGTTTTCCAATCAGAGGTTTTTGCGGTGTGTTAAACAAACAGGTAAAAGATGTAATTACTCCGTTTTTCTTTTCTAATCCTGAGGCTGTTGACTTTGATAAAAAAGAAGAATGTGCCATCAGTCCAAAACTTATTATGCGTTTTGTCAGAGGAATTGATTTTACGGATGTAATGTTTTCTTCTCCTTGTAATGCTTTGATAGTCTTTTATGCCGGAAGGTTTAATGTTTATAATTATACTCCTATTGCACAAAAGATGGATGAAATTATTAAACAGATGGAAAATTTGCATGAACCGTTTGTTTCTCCGGCGCTGTTGAATCAGTTGTTGCCGCAGGGAATTGTGCAAAACGAACAACAACGCAGTTTGGTTAATAAAGCAAACG
>JAGCFG010000041.1 GCA_017650255.1 Alphaproteobacteria bacterium
CTTCAATTTTTTTCTTAATTTTTTCCATAGATAATTATATTGGTGAATAATAATTTTCGTTGATCGCCAATAGAGCATACAAAACCAATTTTGTCAAGTTTTTTGCAAAAAAACCGGCAATTTACTTGCCGGTCCCAAATTTACGAAAGTTTGACTACCAAATATCGCCATACCTGAGTAGATAAATTATATCTTCTCATGTAATATAACAATAATTCTTTACTGACCTTGTCGACCAGCTCAAATTGAGCATCCGGACAAAGTTCGTGCTTAGAAAGATAAAACTTGATTATAGAATCATTGTCAGAAGATATAAGCTCTCTTTCAGCTTGTTCTGACAAGCCGCGATACTTACAAAATCTATCAATATAATCCTTAATTTTATCATCTTTTTTCAGCTCAATGCACATTTTTATAAACTGAATTTCCTCAGATTCATCAAGCCGAAAACCTCCAAGTTGGAATTTTTTGGTCAGCGCACTTAATTGCGATTCATAAAAAGCTAATTTTTCTTTATTTTTACTATTGTCCATAATACATAATTTAATAATATACAACAAAGGGTATAAGAACATATCCTATACCCCTTGTCAAGTTTACAATATTTATCAACAAAGACTACAAATCTGCAATAACCTCAACAGACACAATCTCATCCGGCGCGGATACCATTCCGTTCGGACCGTTGCCTCGCTTAATCATATCCACAAACTCCATGCCCGAGGTAACTTCGCCCCAAACCGTATATTGTCCGTTCAGCCAAGGAGCCTCTGCAAAACAAATAAAAAACTGGCTGTCAGCTGAATCCGGATCAAAAGCCCTCGCCATAGAAACAGTGCCGCGCTTGTGCGGACGCTTGTTGAACTCTGCTTTCAGCTTTTTTCCGCTGCCGCCGGTACCTGTGCCGTAAGGACACCCTGTTTGTGCCATAAAACCGTCAATCACGCGGTGAAACTTCAAACCATTGTAAAAACCTTGTCTGACCAGTTCCTTAATCCGTTCGACATGTTTTGGTGCATCATCAGCATACATCTCAATCACGACATCACCGTCTTTTAGCTTCAAAAGCAAAGCATTTTCAGGATTGCTCACCTTATATTTTGCCTTGTCCTTTTTTGCTCTGGTTGGGCTTTTTTCCAGCTTTTTAGTATCGCTGTCTGGTAATTTTTGTGTTTTTGGCATTCCTAATTTCGCCGTATTTTTATTTTTAAGTAATTCTGTCATTTTTACCTCCATACAATATATATAAGAAGTGTTTTTCTATTTAGCAACTCCAAGGACAAAATCCAGTCTTTCCTCATAATTTAGGTTCTTCGGATAGTTATTTTTAATCTCTTTCAAAACATTATCAATACCGCGATTATTGGCAATTTGGATAGCCAGTCCCGGACGAGCATTAAGCTCCAGCATCATCGGGCCTCTAAACTTGTCCAAAACAATATCTGCTCCCAAATAGCCGAGCTTTGTCATTTCATACCCTTTGACGGCAATCTCCAAATGCTCTCTCCAAAAAGGTACTTGCAGCTGCATTAAATCAGCTTTTGTATCCGGATGAAAGAAAATCGGCTTATTATGCTGCACTGCTGCGATGGCTTTGCCGGTTTTTATATCAAGTCCGACACCAACAGCTCCTTGGTGCAAATTTGCCCTTCCACCGGACTCTCTTGTGGCCAGGCGCATCATTGCCATTGCCGGATACCCTTGATATACAATCACCCGAACATCGGGAATTCCTTGAAAGCTGTAATCTTGAAATTGGTTGGAAAAATGCACCATTTCTTCCAAAAGAGCCACATCATATTGTCCGCCCAAACTGTATAATCCGCTTAAAATATTAGAGATATGCTGATAAACTTCATTATAAGAGAGTTTTTTCTCCGAGGCGGTAATAAAAGTTTCTTTGTCATAACTTTTAATGACCAAAACACCTTTTCCGCCCGAACCATGTGCAGGTTTTATCACAAATTCTTTATAATTGCCGACAATCTCTAAAAAATTTGCTACTTCGTTCTGTACATTAATAACCCCGATAAGATCCGGCGTATTGATGCCGATTTCTCTTGCCAAGCCTTTGGTTATCACCTTGTCATCCACCAGAGGGTATAATTTGCGCGAATTATTTGTTGCAATAATGTCATAATTTCTGGCATTCATACCCAAAACCCCTGCGGCATGCAGTTGTGCGGGAGATGCAAATTTTTTCAGCCACTTGAACATTATTTTTTAGCCTTTGCCAAAGGAGAAAACCGCTTCAACTCTGTCAAGCGATATCCCGTATAAGTACCGAGCAACATAATGATAAACAAAATCACCAAATTAAGCTCATTAAACGCAAACATAATATGTCTTATCGTCGCATTGACAATCACAAAATATGTAATTATTGCAACAATAAGACTGAAAAACACTTGTTTTACCGCATTTTTCAACCCTTCTTCTTCCCAAATAATCGAAGCTCTCTCAATAATCCAAGCGGTAATAATCAGCGGGAAGAACAAGGCCGACGAAGCAATCGACAAATTCCAGTTATAACCGAGAATTGCCAGTACTTGCATAATCAAAATCACAAAGACCACAACGGCAGAAATTCTCGGCACCAGCAATAGATTGAGCCTTGATAATAGCAGTCTTATGGCAACACCCAAAGCCGTTATTAAAACAAAACAAGCCAGTCCGGCAAAAAATCCCGTCTCCACCAAAGACATTGCAATCAACATCGGTGTAAAAGTTCCCATGGTAGAAATCCCGACCACATTACGCATCAGTACAACGACCAAAATAGCCAGAGGAAAAATCATCAGCCATTTCAGAGCGTTTTGCTGGTTTAAGGGCAAATTGTATACCGAATACTTAAAACCTGTATCTTGATTATAATTTTTCGCCCTGTGAGCGGCCATCGTGAATGATGAACTCAAAGATTTCATGACCGAATATTTGATATTGGAATTTTCACCGCCGACAACATCAACCAAAAAATTATTTCCTCTCTGAAAGATAATAAAATTGCTGGGCAAGCCTTTTTTAGCCGTATTGATATTATATGTCTTCCACATTTTATCAATATAAGCTTCAATCATAACGTCCGGAGTAAAGGTTTTTTTATCCTCTTGCAGTTTTATACCTCTTACCATCCTTGCCGAGATATTTTTCAAAGCCAACAAATCGATAATTGTTTGCGCTGTTTCTTTGCTTGTTGCTCTCTTTGGCATAAAAGCCAAGACAGTTTGATCCGGCGGAGTGAGGTTCAGCAAATGGATAATCTTTTGAACAGCATCACCTTTTTGTTCTTCTGC
>JAGCFG010000042.1 GCA_017650255.1 Alphaproteobacteria bacterium
ACACTAAACTCTATTTTGCAGCTTTTTTAGCAGCAACTTTGGTCAGTCTTGCAGACTTATTTTTAACTACTTTTCTTGCAGAAGCTTTAGGAGCAGATACTCCCTTTTTCTTCTCAACAGATTTCTTAATCTTTTGAGCATCGGGTGTCAACTCAACAGCACGAGCAGATTCCAAATAAGAATCCAAACCGCCATTATGTTCAATAGAACGCAATGTTTTTGAGCAAATACGCAATTTGAAAAACCTATTCAAGGCTTCACTGAACAAAGAAACAACCTGCAAATTCGGCATAAAACGACGACGAGTACGATTATTGGCATGGCTTACATTGTTGCCGCTCATAACGCCGATACCGGAAATATCACATTTTTTTACCATAACTAAATCCTTACAAAAAAATAAACTTGTTGCTTGTTAATAGCCACATTATCGCCCAAAGTCAAGGATTTTTTGCAAAAAATAAAAAAAATGTAGCATTTAATTTTTTTCAATATAATAATACAACATACTTCGTGCCCGTAGCTCAGCTGGATAGAGCGTTGGCCTCCGACGCCAAAGGCCGTGGGTTCAAATCCCTCCGGGCACGCCACACACTCTCTTCCTTTGCCCAAAGTCAGTTTGCATAATCTTGTTGACAAAATTTTCAAAACACTATAAAAACAAGGCAATAAATTGAATTTTTATGTCTAATCAATGTATTATATTATGCAAACAATTGTAATTATTTTAGCTTTAGCGCTATTAGTGCTTTTGGCGGCGTTCGGACTTATCGGGTTAAAACACACCTCCCGCAAGTCACCGGAACAACCGACTTGCTCCTTAGAAAACAAAGAACAAGAGCTGATAAAAGCTTGTAACCAGCTCCATAACCAAGATTATGATTTGTATCTTCTCAAAAAGGGGCAGTTAAAAGACATTAACGCAATGATACGGGAGAAAAAGTCATACCAACACGAATGTGATATGACAGCCTTGAAAATGACCAAATCAGTCGAGCTGTATAACTTGTTGTACAAGCTTATCAAGGACAATCCTCATCTGTTCGGAAAATTTCGGGACACCCCCACTGACAACTGCATCACCATTTTGGGAAATATGGCAAATCTTTCTCAAAAAGAACGGCAGGAATACCAGCAGGTTTTCTACCAAGTTGTCGAGGACATCAAAAGCCTTCCGCCCATGGGATTGCCCGCGGCACAAAAAAGATTTCAACCAACAACCTTAGCGCAAGCCTAAAGCCTAAAAGGAAGCCACACGGCTTCCTTTTTTTTGTGCTCACATCACGCGGCGTTCACATAAAACTTAACTCCTTTGAAAAATCATCTAAATTGAACGCACTCAATAACGTTATAGAAATTATTAACCCCTAAATTTTTTTATTATGGCAAAAAATGCTATTTTAATCGGAAAAATCACCCGAGTTGCACAACTCTGCGGCACCGACGCAACAGAATTCAACCTCGATGTGAAAGAAACCCAAATGGATGGAACAAATTTCACCATCGGCACAGAGGTCTCTTGTAGAGTGAAAAACTCCGTCCCGCACGATGTAAAAACCGGAAAAGTCTGCCCTGTTGCTGTTGGAGACGAAATCACCATGGAGATGGAAAAACATTCCTCAAGATGGTGTGTAACATCTCTGATCGTCCGTCGCGCCACCGGCCGACCGCTCAAAGAATTTCTTTCCGATCTGGAAGAAGAGTTGGACTCCCGCAACAAGTAAAAAAATCCCGCTAAACACTACCGTTTAGCGGGATTTTGCTTTTCATAATCAGTTATGCAGGAATTTCTCCGAAAAGCTTTTTAACCTTTTCCTCATAATAAGAGGGTCTAAAGTTCTTATGCTTCTCAGCATACACCACAATAAGCGGATCTCTAACTTCTTTGGAGAGCAGCCACAACATCCATGGCTCATCCAGCTCCCAGCCGTTTTCCACATAGGCTTTCACGACCTCAGACCTTGAAGGCTCCGGCAATTCAAATAGCTTTTTCTTGAGAGGACTGAGCCAACTGTTGACATAGTCGAACAGATACATATTTGCTTTTGCCTCAATTGCCGCCAAAAGAACAGTCTTTCTGCTTTCATCCGGAAGATCAAACACCTTCAAAAGATCATTATCCTCCGCTTCTTTGGTCGAAAAATAAGCGCAAAGAGCTTTGGTCTTCAACGGCTCCGGCAGTTCAAACAAATCTTTACTCACAGATCTGACAAGGCTGTTCAAAACAAGCTCTGTTCTCAAAGGCTCCGGCATTTCCAAAACCTCATTTTTGGCATACCCAAAAAGATTGTTGTACTCTTTTGCATATGCCCTCAACAACCGCGAGCGATAAGGTTCCGGAAAACCGAAGAACTTTTTGACCTGCTGACTTGTAAAATTGCAATAATCAGACTCCTCAATCTGGTGAATAAGAATGTCGGTTCTGGTCGGTTCCGGCAACTCCAAAAGAACATCAATCCCATCCATAGAATAAGTCATGCGCATCAGCAGTTGTTTCCGCGAAGGATCATCGATCGTGCAGATCTTCTTAAAGATATTCATGTCCAAACAGTCTCTATCAAAAAAAGCTGCCAGCAGTTCATCTCGATCATTCGCCGGAAATTTCAAGATTAAATCTACGATTCTCTCAAGCCTCTCATAGTAATGCTTAAGTTCGAAATCGTATATCTTTTCGATATTGGCAAGAAAAAATTTCTTCCTTGCCGCGGCGTCCCACTCGTCAAAAACCACATCAAAGACATCGGGCTCAGGCAAATGATTGTTAATTGAAAAGATTTCTTCAGCGACATCTTGCCCAAATAGCATAACTTTTAATTGTGCATCTTTGGGCAGGCCGTTTCCACAATTGAGATAAGCCGAAATGATTTCCATCATAGCTTTTTGAGGAAGATCCAAAATCCTTAAAATCGCCTCACTGCAAAAGCGTTTTGAGCCTCTGGTATCTTTTGCAAGGATGAGCAACAACTCATCACGCAGCCCTGCCGGAAGATTAAAAACCTCCATTTGCACTGCGTTAGAAACTTCACAGGGGTTCTTAATACAAAGCTTAAGAATGTCCTCGCCAAATTCTTGGTAGCGCCGAAAAATCTGCACCACAACCTTATCTGGCAATGACCTTCGAGTGTCGATGTATTTAACCAATTGTTCACGCATAATGTCGTGGGGAAGATTGAGCAACTCAATAGCTTCTTCGTCCGAAAGCCAAAAGTGATTGCTTAAAGAGACCTTCATAACCAATCTCTTTTGTTCTGGGGTTAATTCATTTTTTTCCATAATCAGATATTTAATTTAACATAATGATAATATTCGATTGGCGGCATTTTATTAAACAAAACCATTTTTGTCAACAAGTTTGTCAAAAGACACCAAGACAAAACAACCCTGCGAGCAAGACAGGGATGTAATCCCTTCACCCCCATAACAAAAAACCTCCCATCTAGGGAGGTTATAAAATGGAGCGGGTGAAGGGATTCGAACCCTCGACATCAACCTTGGCAAGGTTGCGCTCTACCCCTGAGCTACGCCCGCATCATCATTGCGAAAGGCAAAATAACATATTCAAAAAAAAATGCAATACCTATTTTCAATTTTTTTCACATTTTTTTCTCAAGCATAAATGTCACTGGTCCATCGTTTATCAAATGCACCTGCATATCCGCCTGAAAAATTCCTTTTTCAACCGGCACTTCTTCCGCCACCTTTTCCATAAAATATTCATACAGCTCTTTAGCCGTTGTCGGCTCTGCCGCCCCGTCAAACCCCGGGCGATTCCCTCTCGAGCAATCTCCGGCGAGTGTAAATTGCGAAACCGCCAAAACTTTTCCTTTCACCTCTTTGACCGACAAATTCATCTTGCCGTTTTCGTCCTCAAAAATCCTGAAATTGACCGTCTTTTTTGCCAGCCAATCAGCCTCTGCTCTTGTATCGCCTTTTTCCACGCCGACAAAAACCAACATTCCCTTGCCAATTTTGCCGACAACTTTGCCCTCGACCTCTACAAAAGCCTCTTTCGTTCTTTGAACCAATATCTTCATAATGCCCTCCGAAAAACGAGTCTCTATATCAATAGTTAAAATTTTATTAGAAAATACTTGCAAAACAAAAAAATATTTTATATATTGCGCACACGTTCGGGCTTTCTGCCCTCGCGCCGGATATATATGAAGGTAGTATCCGACTTGTATTTATCCGCTTTGCCAAGCAAAGCATAACCAGATTTTATGAAAGGAAAATGCCATGAGACATGGTGATGCACATAGAAAATTTAATATGCCGACCAGCCAAAGAAGAGCTTTGTTCTCAAACTTGACTTGCGCTCTGCTCACACACGAACAAATAAAAATAACATTGCCTCGCGCAAAAGAATTGAGAACTTTCGCCGACAATATGATTACCTTTGCCAAAAAAGGCGATTTGAACAGCCGTCGCTTGGCATTGGCCTTTTTGAGAGACGAAGAAGTTGTCGCAAAATTGTTCTCCACTTTGGCAGAACGCTACAAAGAGCGCAACGGTGGTTATACCAGAGTTTTGAGAGCCGGAATCCGTTATGGTGATGCCGCTCAAATGGCTATTGTTGAGCTTGTTGACCGCGATGTTGCCGCTAAAGGCGCCAAAGACTTAGCTCGTGTTGCTGCCGAAAAAGCCGCTGCCGAAGCCGCCGAAAAAGCTGCTGAAGAAGAAGTTAAAAAAGCTGAAAAAAAGGCAGAAAAGAAAGCTGAAGCCAAAGCCGAAGCAAAAGAAGAAAAACCGACCGCAAAAAAAGCTAAAGCACCGGCAAAAAAGACAACTAAAAAAGCTGAATAAGCTGAATAAGCTTTAAGCTTTCAAAAAATTAAGGGGCGTCAGCCCCTTTTTTTATTTTTAAACAATTAGCCTCAAATAATCCCCATTTTTTGTGCCGTAATTACCGCCTGCGTTCTGTTATTTGCCCCAACCGAGCGCAACAGTGCGTTGATATGCAATTTTACCGTAGCCTCCGACACACCCATTTCATAAGCAATCTGCTTATTCGACAAACCTTGAGCCACAAGTCCTAAAACCTGACTTTGCCTGTTGGTCAAATTTTTTACACTGTTTCGCTCCGGCACAGCATTGTTGGGCAACAGCAAAACCGGCGGAATATACGTACCCCCGTCCAAAACCAGCTTCAATGCATTAAGCAAAATTTTGCTTTCCGAACGCTTACTGATATACCCGTTTGCACCGCGCTCCAGCACATTCCTAATATTTCTCGGGTTCTCAACTGCCGAAACAACCACTAACTTTGCCCCGTTTCCGGCATACTTAAGTTCATCCAATCCCTTTTCCCACGAGGGCAAATCCTGCATCTCCAAATCAACGATAACCATATCTATATTCGGCTCGTTTTTCAAAATTTTCAAAGCCTGCGCATAGCTGGAAACTTGAATAACACTGGCTGAACCGTCAAGCTCTTCAACAAGCTTTCCCAAAGCATCACGAAAAAGCGCATGGTCATCAGCAATTAAAACTTTCATAAAACCTCCTAAAACTTTAGATAAAAACAAAGTTATTTAGAGATTTAATCACTTAATGCCAAAGTTTAAAGAGGGCAATCTCACTTTAATACTATATACTCGACACCGGCCTCTTTGAACATCTGTGACGAATATATCAACTTGTCACGCCAACCACCGCTTGGCGAATTGGCATCAATTGTCATTTCTTTTGTCACCACCGTCTTAATTCCAGACTGAATAATTGCCCGCGCACAATCTGTACAAGGGGGAAGAGTCGTATACATCACACACCCTTTGAGCGAAACACCTGTCAAACACGCATTATATATCGCATTTCTCTCTGCATGCTCAAAAAAGTCATATTTTGTAGGCCTTTCCATCCTCTCCGGAACATCATCTTCAACACCTCTGACCAAACCGTTATATCCTGTGGCTCTGATTTCTTTATCCGGACCAACCACAACCGCTCCGGTTTTTGTATTTGGATCTTTTGACCAAGTCGCAACCAATTTTGCAACTTCCATAAAACGCAAATGCCATTTTTCCGAAAACATTTCTTTTCTCCTGATCTTAGATATAAGACAATGATAAAAACTTATTTTTGCAATCGCAAATATTTTTTGCAATTAAACCACATAACAGCTTGACATTTTGCGCAAAATAAACGACTAGTAAGATAGTTTTTGATTAAATTTAATTAAGGAGAAAAAAATGAGTGCTATTGTCGATATTCACGCTCGTGAAATTTTAGACTCACGCGGCAATCCTACTGTTGAGGCAGAAGTTGTTTTACAATCCGGTGCTTTTGGACGCGCCGCTGTTCCAAGCGGAGCTTCCACCGGTGTTCACGAAGCTGTTGAACTCCGCGACGGCAATAAAAAACGTTTCGGTGGCAAAGGTGTTTTGAAAGCTGTCGAAAATGTAAATGATAAAATATACGACGCTTTGGCCGGTCTCGATGCCGAAGACCAAATTGCCATTGACCAAACAATGATTGACCTTGACGGTACAGAAAACAAAGGCAAACTCGGCGCAAATGCCATTTTGTCTGTATCTCTGGCTGTTGCCAAAGCCCAAGCCGAAGAATCCGGACTTTCATTATATCGTTACTTGGGCGGCACCATGGCTCGCACTCTGCCTGTTCCTATGATGAACATCCTAAACGGCGGCCAACACGCTGACAATCCGATTGACATCCAAGAATTTATGATCATGCCGGTTGGTGCCGATTCGATTCGCGAGGCAATCCGCTGGGGCGCAGAAATCTTTCATGCTTTGAAAAAGAATCTCAAAGCAGCCGGACACAACACAAACGTTGGTGACGAGGGTGGCTTTGCTCCAAACTTAAAATCTGCCGAAGAAGCTTTGTCATTCATCGTTCAATCGATTAAAGATGCCGGCTACACCCCTGGAGAAGATGTTGTTCTTGCTATGGACGCTGCTTCTTCCGAATTCTACAAAGACGGCAAATATGAAATGACCGGCGAAGGCAAATCTTTCACCAACAAAGAAATGGTAGAATATTATAAAGACCTCTGCAACCGTTTCCCGATTTTCTCAATCGAAGACGGCATGGCCGAAGACGATTGGGAAGGCTGGAAAATGATGACCGAAGCCTTGGGCAACAAAATTCAACTTGTCGGTGATGACCTATTTGTTACCAACCCAAAACGTTTGCAGATGGGCTTAGATAAAGGTGTTGCCAACTCAATTTTGGTAAAAGTTAACCAAATCGGTTCTTTGAGCGAAACCTTAAAAGCTGTTGATTTGGCTCAACGCAACAAATACACCGCCGTCTTGTCTCACCGCTCCGGTGAAACCGAAGATGCCACCATTGCCGATATTGCCGTTGCCACCAACTGCGGACAAATCAAAACCGGTTCAATGTCCCGTTCTGACCGCATGGCAAAATACAACCAATTGATTCGTATCGAAGAAGAATTGGGCGATGTAGAAGTTTATGCCGGCAAATCAATTTTGAAAAAATAATTTTCAAAAAACACACTAATTGCAACACCCTCAGAGCTTCTGGGGGTGTTGTTTTATATGGCATAAAAACCATTTGTTACAGATTTATTAACTATATGTTACAGAAATATTAAGTTTTGGTTTTAACCCAATTTTAAGATTTATTTTACCTTAGTTTTATGCTATTCTCATAATAGGTTATATTGATGGAGGCACACATGTACCTATGGGTTGTAATAGCAATATTCATTTCTGCACTGGCCGCTTTGAGTTCATCTTTGCGTCCTGACGCTAAAGAAATGTATATAAACACTCAGGCCGAAACCGAAATTACACAAATATATACTCTGCACCGAGCCGCACTAAAATATGTAAGCAACAATCCCGGCCAAGAAGGAGAAATTACCGCCAGCGGAGCAAACGCTGACCTCCTGGCATATTTGCCATATGGTTTTAATGCGGGAAATTTTGTCACTATGTCATATTGCCTTAACGAAGATGGGTTTATCCCCGAAGGCTGTATGTTGGAAGAAGACGATGATGACGACGATACAGACGATACAGATGATACAGACGGCACCGATGATACTGACGACACCGATGATACAGACGGCACCGATGATACTGACGACACCGATGATACAGACGACACAAACGAACCTAACTTCATATCCAACGGTAGCTGCTGTGCCCAACAAGGAGTTACCCAATATGTCATAACCTATGGCATTCTACCGCCAAAATGGACCAATTTGCACACCGGCAAACCAAAATCAGAAATATTAGAAGCTATGAAAAACAAAGTAGGTTATGTCGACGGCCTTGGCTATTCTGTCAACAAAGACCTGGATCATCCCTTTATGGGAAGCACTGTCGACCAAACTGATCCCCTATTCACCAATGCCGAATTGGGAGTCGTCTCGCAAGGCACCGTACCATATACTCCCATTCCTCAATATATAAGAACTTCTAACGATGACTTTAAAACCGGAGGAATATGCTCCGGCAACGGAAATTATTGTTTGGTTTATATATCAAAAATTTCACACTAGGAGGCTACCATGAAAAACGTATTGAACAAAATCAACGAAACAGGAACATTGCTGATAGAAGCAATAGCAATGCTCGGACTTGTGTCTATGGTTACACCTGTTTTGTATAAAAAAGCAGCAGAGCGCTCAGCCGAGCTGCAAGATATCAATGCCTCCAGCCAACTGCGAGCCATCGCCTCTGCAATGGATGCCTATTTAACAGACAATTTCGCCAAAATTGTTCAAGGTAGCAGCGACGTCCTTGGTGCGGATTTTAGCGACTTTCAACTGGGTGAAACAGAAACCTCGGCAACAATAAGTATTTCCGCATTAAAAGATTATCTTCCATACGGAATGATGTCCGGCAACAACATACGCGACACAAAACTTATTTCCAGTGCAACAACCAGACTAATACCTTCTGAAACTCCGGGTGGCGACCCTACTTCTGAACCACATGGCAACTACCAAATTGTAGTCAAATTGAATCAACAATTTGATAACGGAGAACCCGTCGTCCAGACCTTGACAGGCTTTATTATCGCCGAACCAAAACCTGGCGTTGTAAACAACAATCGTGCCGCAAGAATTGCCAGCATGGTCGGAAGCAACGGCGGTTATATTACCGGAAACCGCGTCAATGGTGTTCAAGGTGTTTGGAGTGTTGCCAAAAATGATCTCGATTCGGGGATGCAAGACAACACCATTGTCATATCTTCTCTGCAACCAATTACCTCACAAGGCCTTTCAAACGAAAAAGTTCTCCACCGTGTAAATATGCAAAACGATGTCGACCAAGAGCTAAACACCATGACCACAGACCTGTTTATGGGCAAAACAGCCGATGACACACGCAACATCCGCATGGTTAACCAAATTGTTATGATGCCGAATGCTGCCAGAATGGTCGGCGGAACAGATGCTAATATAGCAGATCACAATGCCGACGATGGTCTTCCTGCTAATAATCCTGCAGACATTGACAATGCCTTATATATAGGCAATCGCGGCGGTGCCAATATTCAAGGTGCGTTACAAGCAGTAGAATCTCTGTTCACGGTCAGAGAAAATCTCGGACAAAACCAACAAGCTGGACAAGGCAACCCTGTAGCCGAACTCAGAGGTCGTGGACTAAATGACCCAACATTCCATGTCGGTGTTGACAACATGACCTATGGCAACCCAATACCCGGCACAATGCGTTTGACAGTTGACAATGGAAATCTTGTTTATGCAAGAACTGCCAATACCGGAGGTAACGGCGCTACCGCCAGAGAAAGCTTGAATGTAGGGGAAACCACAGTTTCTGCAATGGAAAACACCTTGAGAGTAGTCAGAGGTAACACCACACAGGAAGGCACCGGCAACATTACTGGCTCATCTGACGGCTATGTTACTATCGGAACCGGAGGAAGCATCACCGCACAACAATCCGCTAACTTAACTCCCTATACGTGGGATACCAATCATGTCGCCACAGCCGGAGACGCAGACAACGGTAGTGCTGTTCTCACAGTTGGTGGAAGTGCTTTTGTAGAAGACACTCTCTTAGGCGGAAAAGTAAAAGGCTTTGATGTCGAGGCCTCAAGACTCCGTGCCGGCAGAACCAGCGCCACATTTGATGCCGCCGACAGTGACGACGACTTCTTTATGAAAGTACTCAGCGAAGGAACCCCTGGTGTTGAAGATACTGAAGATCCTACAAATAGTATTCCCGATATTGCTGCTCACAACCGTTTTATTTTGGGCAACGAAGCAAATCCGTTTGTCAGAGCAGCTGATACTGTCCGCCCCGGATTTACCGTAGATGCACAACGTGTCAACGGTGGCATCGACTTAATTTCCGGTGAAACAGCTCTCCTAGATGCAAACAACGATGTAACTAACGATACTCCTCAACCAGGAAAAATCCGCTTGGGAGCAGAAAATGGCATTTTCCTTTCTACCTACAATGCCAACGGCACCGGCCTCAACCTTGACAGCGCTGTTTCTATTCAAAGCGACACATTGCAAGTATACCAAAAAGCCAATGGCTATCGTACAATAGATGCCGTAACAAGAAGATTCTACGTTATTAACAATAATATTGTAAATTTGGCTGATACAACAGATGACGCAGATGGAACAATTGCCACTGCTAACAACACCAAAACCAATGATGCGAACGACGGCAAATACATTGTTGAAGGTATGGAATTTAATGTCGGCAGAAGAGAATTTGGCAATAATGGCACTATAATTCTTACTAAGAACGACTCATTAAACCTCGATGACGATGACGATTCTAACTACAACGATAATATCAGAGAAACCTCAATTCTCAACATTCAGCCCAACAGATATGGTACCAGCAAAGTAACCACAAGACTAAGGGGCGGAGTAGGTTTTTATGACCATGACCAACTTGGCGAAAACAGAGATAACCCTGCCGACACCAACGACCCTGCCGCTTTGTTCATCGACAAAGGCAAATTTGAAATTAGGTCGACAGTTGATTCTCATCCTTTCACTGTCAATAGCAGCACAAACAGTCACATTGTTAACAAAGGCGATTTGATTTTGGCTGTAGACAACAACATGGATACCGAGAGATACACAGCCGGTAACAGTAGTATTGCAAATCTTGGTTCTGTTTATATCAGAAAAGGTTCTATCAACCTTGCTTCAAACAGAAGCAGATTGTCTAATAGCCAAATTGCAAATGACTACTCTGGCAACCAAGGCACTCAAAGCAATGGAAATCCAAATCCGACTGCCAAAGAAAACATGACCGGCTATATTGCTGCTGACAGATTTATCAGCCACTACGCCAACCAAAGCAGCGACGTAGCAGCCATTAAAGCCCCTTCTATTATTGCCGGAACTGACGGAATAGCCTCAGCAACTGTTTTGGGAACCAATGCTTGGACCGGAGCTCCCTATGACAAATACGAAGTCAATCCAGCCTATACTTCGGTTATGCACGACATTAAACTAACCACCAGAGGCGGCGCTCGTTTAAGCGACATTTTGCCGGACTTCATCAACAAAGGTATTTATGTCGTCGATACCGATTATAAGGAAAAATTAAATTTAGACAACGGTACAATTGCTGATTGGGCTAACAGCAACTTTAGTGCTGACACCTGCAGAGGCAACAATAACTGCATAGCCGGTGCCAATGATCCCGTTTCGGCTTACGTCGGATTTGTTCCAACCCCGAAATGTCCTCCTGGATATGCTAAAGTTATTACTTTAACTCCCGCCGGATGGGCAATGGCACAAGCCGGAAAACTGAATATTAAAACCATAAACAACAACAACAGACCGGAAGTCGATATCTATGATGCTGCAACCGTTTTGGAAACAAACGCACAAGCAACAACAAATAGCGAAACTGCTCAGCAGCCGATTTATCTCGACTATCAAAAGAGCACATGGCTGCGCTCCGAAGTCAGACCGGTTTATGCAGGCTATATGAATAATACCCACACAGGCGACACAAATCCCTTGACACCTAAACCCGCCAATTTTAATGGTTGGGGTTTGATAATGGGTTTCATTTATCCTGAATCACAATATCAAAATCTGATTGCCGAGGCAACAGCCACAACAACCACATCTGGTGTTATGCACGGAGCCCATGGAACCAGCAGCTCTACAGCCACCACTAGTGAAACTGTTTACTGGAATCTATTCCCTGTATACAAATCAGAAATAGAAGGCTATGCTACCGTTTATTGCTACTTTGACAGAAGCAGATCCGAATATAATAACTCTTCTTATATTGACAGATATAATCAACTCGATAAATACAACAATAATGGAGCCGCCAGCGTAGGTTCCCATAAAAAAGGAGGTGAGT
>JAGCFG010000043.1 GCA_017650255.1 Alphaproteobacteria bacterium
ATTGGCAAAAAATTCCATGGGTCTACGAATTTTTTAAATACAAAGTCGAAGATGCCTTGACCTCGCGTAAACACGCTCGGAGGCATGACAAAAGACATTCCTTATTCGTAAATTTTCCATAAAAAAACGTTCGGGGAATTTTTTTCTCCCGAACGCTTTTTTAGAATGACGACCTAATCCTGGGTGTAGACGTTATAGTCGAAATCCATCTCTTTCAACCTGTCCCTGATGGCCTTGATCTCAGCAAGGTTATCATCAGGTTGTTCTTCCAAAGAACGTAACCTATCGGTTAACTCGCAGATGGAATAAGAGGCATACTCTTCGTAGAATTCCTCATAAACTTCCATTTCGTCGTCACTCAAAGTGATGTTGTTAAAATCTTTCATAAAAACAATTTTTTGGGGTTAATAATTTTGGATAACTAGTAATCAAACTCATGTTCCATCTCGTTGATAGCAGTGTCAATGGCGCTGATTTCAGAAGCTCTTTGCTTCTTGAACTCATCAAACGAAATGAAAGGATCTCTATCATGAACAAGCATGAAATCGATATCTTCACGCTCCTCAAGATTTTTTTGAACTTCACGCAAGGCGCTAATGCTCATACCGCTGAATTGTGTGTTTCCCATTTCCATATTATTTTTTTTATTTTTTTTTTAATAATTACTATCATATATTTTATCTACACAAAACATACACTATTTTATAAGTTTTGTCCAGAAAAATTTACAAAAGGACCAAAAATGCACAAAAAAATAATATTAGCAATCGCACTCTATGCCTTATCTCCCGCCGTTTCTAACGCAGGGGAATGGAACTACGATTTTTTTGGCAAGAGTCACACTCTTTATGGCTATTCTGATTACGACTCGAACAACCGAGCATCCGAGTCGCACAACCATTTTCCCACCCGCCTCAGCGCTGGGGCCATGGCACAATATGCCTTCAATGATGACTACCAATTGGGACTATATCTCGACTTGGCCTATGGAATAGACCAACAGCTCAAAGACTATAACCACGGTTCTTGGGGCGAACAAATTTATGGCGTTCTCGATTCTCCTTATGGCAAATTTATTCTTGGACAAAGCTACAATGCCGCCTATCAACTCAGTGTCGGTGCGCCGACAATCGATGTTTTGGGCATAAACCAAAGCGACATTGTCAATTTTATCGCCAACCCCAACTGGCAGCGCAACCGCAAAGGAACTGCCTATCGCAAACTTAATTCAACCGATATCAACACCGACGGTACCGCTCCGAAAATCACTTATATCTCACCGGAATTCAACAATGGCACAATGTATGGTTTATCTTATGTGCCTGAGAGTTACAGCCGCGACGGACTGATCAATTCCCAAGCTTCCTACAAAGACAGTGCCGGTTATATTGCCGCACTTTCACACACAGCCGATGTTTTCGGATTCTCACTTTCCGGCTCACTCGGCGCCGCCTATTATGAAGACAACGACTATGAAACTTCTCTCGGCTTGAGTGCCTATCGCAAAGGCTGGACTTTGGGCGGAAGCTTGCGTCGTACTTGGAAGGACGGAAAAATCAATCGTCCGATTCGCAAATTTGTTCCCGATTACGATGCATATCGCGATTCTTGGGCGGCCGATGCCGGAATTGGCTACGAGTTCGGACCTTTCAAAACCGCACTTACCTATTTTTATGCCAAAGCCGATTGCAAAGACTATTCAAGTGAAATTTATCAATGGGAAAATTCCTACCAATATAACAAGCACCTTGTGTTCAATGCCGCCGTTGCCCGAGGCAAATTTGACAGCGACATTGACAATGCCGGCTATGCTTATATTATAGGTGCAGACATAAAATTTTAGGAGCCTAAAATGCCCAATTTGTTGTTTTTATCTTCTTGTCAGGCTTTTTCCGACGATTTCAGAGAACAGTTGCAGCTTGCTGCGCCGGATTTCAATTTTTGCTCCCAATATGATGACGATACCATCTACGACATAGCTGTTATTGAAGACGATTTTCCTACTGATATCAACTTTCAGGAAAAAAATATTCAAACCATATACTTAAACAATAACGAAAATTTTTCCGCAAACGGCATTGTTATAAATAAACCTGTCAAATTGGAGAGTTTGCTCGATTCCATAATGTCTTGCGTAAACCTTTCCGCCCGCGGTGCCAATGCCAAAATAAGTTTTGGAAACTACACTTTGGATCCTTTTCAAAAAGAAATTATCAATCGCAAAAACGGCAAAGCAACCAAGCTCACCGAAAGAGAGGTGTCGATTATTAACTATCTCTACAAGGCCAAAGGTAAAAATGTCAGCAAAGGAGAGCTTTTGTCAGAGGTTTGGGGCTATAACCCCGAAGCAACAACCCACACGGTTGAAACGCACATCTATCGCCTGCGCCAAAAAATAGAAGAAAATTCTCTCGGTGACGATGCCATTATTACCGAAGAATCCGGATATTCCCTAAATTTCTAAGTCTGCAATAACCGGTACATGGTCAGAAGGGCGCTCAAAAGCCCGAAACTCTTTTGCTATTTTTATATTTCTCACCGATTCTGCTAAACTTTTATCCGTCCATATATGGTCTAGCCGTCGTCCCTTATCATTTTTCTGCCAATTAGGGTTGCGATAACTCCACCAAGAATATATTTTTTCCGGCTCGGGAAAAATTGTGCGTACGGCATCAACAAAACGTCCTTTTTCAAAGAACATTCGCAGCTTTTCTACCTCAATTGGAGTATGCGATATTGTTTGCAACAAAGCTTTGTGGCTCCATACATCATTTTCCGACGGAGCAATATTAAAATCACCGCAAATCAATTTTTGCCTATCGGATTCTTTTTCAAAAAACTCGGTCAATTCTTCAACAAAATCAAGCTTATGCACAAAAGACGGATTCGTTTTTTCATCAGGAACATCCCCACCTGCCGGAATATATATATTATGTATTTCAACGTTTTTTATCTTTGCAGAGATATGTCTGGCATCATCTCTTCCAACATGATGATATGACCTTATATTATATAGAGGCAATTTTGAAAGAATGGCAACTCCGTTATAGCCGGGCATGCTATACAATGCAATATTTTCAAAACCGATTCTTTTTATCTCTTCAAATGGAAAATCTTCTCTTTTGGCTTTCACTTCTTGCAAACAAACAATATCCGGATTCTCTTTTTGTGCCAACTTTTCCAAAAGAGGCAAACGAATCCTTATGGAATTTACATTCCAAGTTGCTAACTTTAGCATTAACGACCTTTCTTCAGCTTAAAACGAGAACTGTCTTTTTTGAACTTAAATACCGGAGAATCAATAGGTTTATCGAGCTGAGTTTCATATAATGACACGGTAATCTCAACGCTTTGCGGGTCAATAACTTTCCACTGTTTCAACTCAAAAGGCGAGTTGCTGAAAGTCAAAGTAATAACCCCGATATCGCCTTTGCCCTTATAGTCAAGACCGATAACTGTGGTTCCTGCATCTTTATAAAAAGAAGCGACTTTAATTGTTTGTCCGTCAATTTTTACATCATTACCCAAAATGACCGAAGCGGGAATATCGCTATAATCGATATTGCTCACCTGATCCAAATCCTTGTCGTTATAAACAATATATTCGCCGTTACCGACAATCAAAATATTGGCCGGTGCATTATATTCCATTCTGATTTTGTTCGGTTTTTCAATAATAATCCGTCCCTCACTGACCGAGCCATTGCTGGCATTTTGTACAAAACGAGCCTGCAAAGATTTTACCGAATTCAGATAATTTTCAATTTTTGCAATATCGTTTTTTGTTTGTGCTTTGGCACAATAGGGAAATATCATGGCAAGAGCAAATAAAACGGAACATAACTTTTTCATTTTCAAAATCCTTACAATATTATTATGTGCTACAATATAATGTGATTTAATCTCAAATGCAATTCTTTGTTGTTTTCGGATTGCACAGTTTTAAACGATAAAAAAGAGCGATTCGTTTTAAAATAAATTTTATCTACAAAATTATCCACCACCACAGTTTGAGAAAAAAAACTCGATAAGGCATATCGGCACTGTGTCAAGGCAAAAATTTTAAAAAAAATATTTTTTGTTTCTTGGAAAAAATCGATTCCTAATTCACAATTCAGACATCAAATTTAAGGCCGAAAATTAAGGCGCAAAAAAAACTGTGCATACAATATATAGTCTATTTACTTTTTTTTAATACTATATGTAGTATACCGGATAACAATTTAGCGTAACTACTAACGAGAAGGAATAAAACTTAAAATGTCTGACCACGAATACAATGCATCAAACATTAAAAACAGCACAAAAATTGACAGTGTCATAAAAAGAGACGGCACATTGTCTCCATTTGACGGCGATAGAATTTTTAATGCTATCTTAAAAGCCGGTGAAAGTACCAAAGAATTTGGCGAGCAAGAAAGCTATTTGCTTACCGGCCAGGTCTTAAAAGTTTTGGATCACAAATTTTCTGATTCTGTTCCTTCTATCGAAAGTATACAAGATATTGTTGAGCAGGTTCTCATCTCCGCCAACTATTTTGCAACCGCAAAAGCTTACATTTTATATCGTGATCAACGCAATCGCGCTCGTGGTGACCAAAAAGTTGTTGTCGATGTAGAAAGCTCCATCAACGAGTATCTCGAAAGATTGGATTGGCGTGTAAATGCCAATGCCAACCAAGGATATTCCAACGGCGGACTTATTCTTAATGTTTCCGGCAAAGTTACTGCCAACTACTGGTTAAGCCACGTATATCCTGCCAATGTCGGTGAGGCTCACCGCAACGGTGATATTCATATTCACGATTTGGATATGTTGGCTGCATATTGTGCTGGTTGGTCATTGAAAAACCTCCTTCACGAAGGATTTAATGGTGTTCCAGGCAAGGCCGAAGCCGGTCCCGCAAAGCACCTTTCTGCCGCCATTGGCCAGATGGTAAACTTTATGGGTACACTCCAAAATGAATGGGCCGGAGCGCAAGCGTTTTCTTCTGTTGACACATATTTGGCTCCGTATATTCGCGCTGACCACATGGCCTATGAACAGGTTGAACAATGCTTCCAAGAACTCATCTACAACTTAAATGTTCCTTCTCGCTGGGGTTCACAAACACCGTTTACCAACTTTACTTTTGACTGGGTTTGCCCTGACGATCTTCGCGACAAACATCCTATGATTGCCGGTGTCGAACAGCCTTTCACCTATGGTGACCTCAAACCCGAAATGGACATGATAAACAAAGCCTATATCACCATTATGATGAAAGGCGATATCAAAGGCCGTCCGTTCACCTTCCCAATTCCTACCTATAACATGACACCTGATTTCCCGTGGGAAGATGAAAATACCGAACTTTTGTTTGAAATGACCGCAAAATATGGTCTGCCTTATTTCCAAAACTTTATAAATTCAGTCTTAAAACCAGGGCAGATTCGTTCAATGTGCTGCCGTTTGCAACTCGACTTGCGCGAACTTTTGGCAAAAGGCAACGGACTTTTCGGTTCTGCCGAGCAGACAGGCTCAATTGGAGTAGTAACCTTTAACTGCGCTCGTCTCGGATATGTATATAAAAATAACGAAGCAGGTTTGTTTGCCAGAGTTGACGAGTTGATGAACATTGCTCGCACTTCTCTTGAAATTAAGCGCAAACTCATTCAGCGCCTTATTGACAATGGCTTGTTCCCGTTCACAAAACGTTATCTCGGCACCTTGCGCAATCACTTCTCAACAATCGGTGTCAACGGCATCAACGAGATGATTTTGAACTACACTAACGGCGAACATAATATTGCCGACGAGTGGGGCAGGGCATTCGCAGAAAAATTCCTTGATTATATCCGTGACAGAATGGTTAAAATTCAAGAAGAAACCGGCCACATGTACAACTTAGAGGCTACTCCTGCTGAGAGCGCGACCTATCGCTTTGCCCGTGAAGACAAAAAGCGCTTCCCTGGCATTATTCAAGCAGGAACGGAAGAGAACCCGTACTACACAAACTCTTCACAACTGCCGGTTAACTTCACCGACGATCCTTTCGAAGCCTTGGAATTGCAGTCTAATTTGCAGTCCAAATATACTGGAGGAACTGTTTTACACCTTTATATGGGGCAACGCATATCCTCGGCCAAAGTATGCCGTGATATTGTAAGACGTGTTCTTTCCAACTATCGCTTACCATACATTACCATCACTCCAACATTCTCCATTTGTCCGAAACACGGCTACATTTCCGGAGAACACAAATACTGCCCGATTTGTGACGAAGAAAAATTGGCAGAAAAAAGAAAACGCGCCACTTCTGAAGAAGTTGCATAATTAACCAAAATCTGATAAACTATTAACTAGGGAGAAACCAAATGAACGTAATAAACATTGAAGACATTAAATTGACAGATGCTGAGAGACAAGAGTGCGAGATTTGGACTCGTGTTATGGGATATCATCGTCCTGTATCAGAGTTCAACAAAGGCAAAAAATCAGAGTTTTATTCTCGCACATACTTCACAGAGAGCAAAGCCGTATTGGGCTGCTGCTGTGACAACATGGGCATTGCTGCTGAATAATCAATGTCTGCAAACACAATAAAAGTCGGCGGAGCTGAAACTTTCAGCCTCGTCGACTTTCCCGACAAAATAAGTGCTGTAATATTTATGCAAGGATGCCCGTGGCGGTGTCCTTTTTGTCATAATGCTTTTTTGCAGGACTTTCAACATGACAGCGGCTTTATATGGGACAAATTCATCAAATTTTTAGAAACACGTCGCAACATTTTGGACGGAGTTGTATTTAGCGGCGGAGAACCTTTGGTTCAAGACAATTTGGCTCAAGCTATACAAGAAGTAAAATCCTTAGGTTTCAAAATTGGACTACACACTGGGGGCTATAGACCGGAACATTTGCAAAAAATTTTGCCGCTGCTCGATTGGGTAGGGCTAGACATCAAGGCGCCCTTGAATGCCGAGCAATATGCAAAAGCCACCGGTGTTGCACCAGCTGCGCAAATAGAAAATATAAAACAATCACTGAAAATGCTGATAGATAGCGGCATAGATTTTGAATGCCGCACAACCTGCGATCCGCGTATATTGACCATTAATGACATAAAAATCATCGGTGATGAGCTTTCATCTTTGGGTGTTGCCAAATATTATTTGCAAAAATATCGCCCGATAGAAAGCGACAAGACAACCGGCGACTCCGATTGCGAAAAATTTTTCCAGAACAAAGATTTGCTCCAATATTTGCAATCAAAATTCCAAGTTTTTGACATTCGCAAATAATTAACTTTTCCTGACTAGAATTGAAACAATAGCGTTTTGTCGATAATTTTTGACAAAATAATCTTTTTATGCTACCATAAAAACAATAGATAATATCCGGACAAGGAGAAAGACGATGGACATGGAAATTTTAAGCGAAGAGATGCGCACGTACGTTTTAACTAATGAGCTTGACTATTCTGATAGCAATGCGCAAGCAGAGGCGCAAAAAGCATACATAGAAAACTTGCGAGAAAAAGCAGCAAAAAACGGTGGCTCGCTGGAAATTTCAACTTCAACCAATGATGGCGCAGATGCAGATAAAGCAAAAGTCCAAATAGATAAAAGAAATTTGATCATAACCGGACCAAACCAAGAAGGTGAGCCTTGCAAAGAAATATATGATGATAAAAACAATCTCACATTCTCAAAGAACGAAAAAACCGGAGTAGAAAGAGAATACAATTACGATGAAGAAGGAAAATGCACCGGGGGCCAAGAAATAATACCAGATGGAGAATTAATGGTTATTCATAAATTAGACGCCCTTGGAAAATATGTGCTGGATGAAAAAGAACAAGAATGTGCTAAAGACTTAAATTTGGACATCAATTCATTAAGTGCGGCTCAAATTTTACAGATTCGCCATGAACTTATGTATAAAAAGCCACAACCGAAACAGGAAGAAGAAAATAAAGAGCAAAAAGAAGAAAAGCCGAATCTAAATGTAGAAGAAGAAAATTGTGCTCCTTCCAACGAGGAAACCCAAGAACGATACGAAAACCCAGAAGGTGAGGAAATCTTTCGCCGATATGCCGAGGAAAAAGGCTATGATTTTACTATAAACGAAAATGATACCGAAGCACTCTCCGGAGAATTTTCCAAAGACGGCATAGGTAAAGGCCGTGTCAGAGTAAAAGATGATTCGGCAACCTCCGATATTGAGGGTATAGAAGCGCTGGTTTATTATGCAAACGAAAAAGGAATGTCTATTACTTTGGGCAACTGTACTCCAGAATACAAAGCAGAGATGGAAAAATTCTGCACTAAGATGGGAGTGGATTTGCTATATTCACAACCTGCTCTGGAAGGACACCAAGAAGAACAAGCCATTGAAACACCAGAACCTGAACAAGCCATTGAAACATCAAAACATGAACAGGCTCTTGAGTCGAATCCTAATCCGACAGATAATCCAATTGATGTCGAAGAAAATAAAGAATTTGAAATGCCGACATATGAAATCAATCCGCTAAAAGCCCAAATGGATTTGAAAAAATATCTCAGAGATGCCGCTAAGGATAGTGAAACATTCAATGCAGTACTTGAAGGAAAAGCAGAGAATTACAAAGAAGGTTTGTATGATGATATGGGACCCGAAGTCAAAGAAAAAGCTTGCGCAGACGTTCTGTTGCGACAATATGCTGCAGCTTTTGTCAAAGAAGAAGGTGATGAAAATTTACAAAAATTAGAAATGGCCCTAAAAATGTATGGTTTAGAATCAATTACCATAGATCCTAAAGAATCTGAGGGAAAAGTTACAATAACCACTAAAAACTTCCAATCGAGAGAAGGCGAAGAAATGGCTCAGATAAAAGTTTGCCATGACGCACTTGTTCCGTCTAAAAAAGTCAAAGAGAATACAGGTGGAAATGACAATAAAATTAACCCAATTGACCGAGGTCGAGACTGATAAAAGACCACTTTTTTAAATTATTTTCAAAAAATTTACCAAAAATTGACAAAAAGTTCTTGCCAAATACTTTTTTTTGTGTTATAGTGCCCACAAATCAAGAATAATGTAGGAGACAAAACAATGGACGTAAAAGAATTGATGAGCGGCCTTCAAGGCAAGCCATACAATTACATAATAAACCGACTTAGCGATATGTTGGCTAGAAGTGTTATCACTTCTGACGAATATGCTGATGCATTCAGAATGGCTCAAGAGACCTCTTATGCAGAACCGACTATGAATGTCGAAGAACTCAGCAAATCCGAGAATGAGAACTTTATGACTGTTGCCGAGTATGCAGATGACGAGGTTAATACTAATGTTAAAACCCAAACTGCAGACAGCATGCTTGACGAGCCGTCGGTAGAAAATGTTGTCGACTCCGCAGATGAGCCGATTTTCAATGCCTTTGGTAATGTTGATACAAACGACAGTGCTGATGAAACCCCGGAAGAAAGCGCTGATGAAAGCAAAGAGAAAAGTGCAGACGAAACTCCTACAAACGACACTGCAGAATCTCAAGTCGAAGAGCAAGAAGAAAAAACGTCCGAAAACAATAACAGCAACGCTCAATGGGTATCAGATTATCAAGGATATTTACAAGATTGGTCAGACCGCAACCCAGAGCGTGGAATCGAAGAGCTTGAGGCTAAAGAAAGTTCATTAAATGTAAAATTCAAAGACGACGTAGCACTAAAATTCAGCTCTCCTTCCAATGTTGCCGTAAAAGCAAAGGATCCGTCTTCTCCGAAAGCCAGCGATTTTGACGCTTTGATGGAAGTTGCAAAAAAGAGCAACCAAGACATCAATCTTTCTTACGACAAAATGTCAGAGTCGTTCCGTCATGCTTTGATTGAAGCTTGTGCAAAGTCTGGTGTATGCATCCGCAACTTGCAAGACGAAGATATCAAACTTTATGCTGATTTTGTTCTTCAACAAAACGAAACAAATCTTAACGATGATGTAGAGCAGGTTGTCGACCAAGAAGAGCAGGTTGTCGAAACAGTAGACGAACCAGAAACTCCTGCTGAGACAGAAAATGACAATACTTCTGAACCTGATTTGAACTATGATCAGGAAGCTGCTGAAGATAATGCAGATTTGGATACAAATCCTTCTGACGAGGCTCCGAGCTCAGAAGAAGCAGACGAAGTAATAGAACTGCCCGAGTCGTTGGAAAGACCGAGCGAAGTTGCTGAACCTGTTGTAGAAGAGCCCGTAGTTAATGAGCCTGTCGCAGAAGAAGACGAAATTGTCGCTGAAGAAGCTCCAAAAAATGCCGAAGAAAAATCTCTATTAAAAAGAGGTTGGAACGGACTTAAAGGAAAATTCTTGGCAGTTTTCGGCTCGGCAGTAATTGTAGGTGGTGGCTCAGCAGCAGTTCTTGCCGGTTGCGCAAACAAAACAGCAAATAATGACGAAACAGATGGTTATGAAACATTTATCGACACAACCAACAGTGCCCCAAGCGACACAACCTACGTTGCCACAGCTGATAGTTTACAACAAGCCGCAGATACAACCAATGTATTCTCTGTTCCTACTGAGTGGAATGAGAATATGGGTATTAGCGAAAGAGATTATAACATTACTCGTAAAGCTTGTGGTGATGCTTGGGAGACGATGTATACAAATGCACATTTGTTAAAGGCAACACTCAGTACTGCAGATAACCAAATGACAGAAGCTCAAATATTGCTTGCAACACGTAACATTGTAGCTTGGACAACTTCTCCAAATGCTAATGGTCAAGCAAAAATCAATAGCGGTATTTTGAAAAAATATGGACTTAATAATTTGGTAAATGCACTCAGATGTGGAGATACCCTAACTGTTGAAAATATTACTTATTATCAAAGTATGCTTAAAGCAGGCAATAATGACCGTCTTAATCTGCAAGTATCATACTTGGCTGAGATTAATGGAAGGTTTGCAATGTTGAGACATAACAGCGAAGGTTACCTTATCGGAAATACCTGCAACCAGTTCAAAGAAATCGGTGATTGTGGTAAAGATGCAAAATTTGCAATGTGTGATTGTGGTCCTAATGTAGCCGAACATGTTGAGCAAGTTATAAATCAGCCGCAAGCACCGCAAGTTGAGCAGGTTCAACAACAAGACACCACACAAGTTGTTGAGCCGGTAGTAGAAGTTCCTGCCGATACTGCACAAGTTGAAAAAGCGGCACCGGTACAAAATGTCCCCGGAGTCAGCTGGGTTGGCGGATCTTACGGATTTTCGGCCAATGGAAACATTATCGAAGCTACTGAAACAGTCAGAAGTGTAAGTGAAAATTCTAACATAAGACAGAGCATATGGGTCAGAGGTGCAATGAGAAGACAGGCAAGAAAGCTTGCAAGAACTTTGGCAAAAGAAGGAAGACCTTTGGACGAAAATGTTGTAAAGGCCCTCCAGAAAGAAATCAGCAATCCAAATTCTTCTCGTCAAGAAGCTCAAGAGACTCTGGCAAGAAGAAAAGCCGCCGCTCAAAACTCGGTGCACGAGTAATCAAAAAACCTTACCCCTCCCAAAAGTTAGCCCGATTCGTCGGGCTTTCTTTTTTTATCTATAAATTCTAATAAAACGAGGGTTCTTACCGATTCGCGACAACATTTCATAACCTATTGTTCCGGCATCGCGCCCGATATCATCAAGAGTATAAAAATCACCGATAATTGTTGCCATATCACCGATTCTCAAATTTTTAACATTGGTAACATCGCAAATTATGTTATCCATAGAAACACGTCCAATAATGCCGGCCTCTTGGACAAGACTTTTCTTTTCAAAAAACACTTTCCCAACATTCGATAAAGACCTTGCAATTCCGTCGCCATATCCGATAGAAACAATAGCAATTTTTCGTTTTGTTGCCGCACGATAAGTCGCAGAATAACCGACAAAATCACCTTTTTCCAAATTGGCAATCTCCAAAACCGGAGCCATAACTTTTATACACGGAATCATCTGATTTTCTCTATACGGTGCAGTATTGATTCCATAAAGTGCAGCTCCGAGCCGAACAATATCTTTTTGATATTTTTCTCCCAAAAAAGTTCCGTCAGAAGCAGAAAGAGATGCTTTTAACTTTGGAAAATAAGCTTTTTTCAGTTTATCAAATTGCAACAACTGGTGCTCATTCATAAAGTGATCTTTTTCATCACCGCAGGCAAGGTGCGACATAATCATTGAAAATTCTTTTTTATCGTCATCGCTTAATTTCTTCAAATTACTTTCCCTAAAACCCAAACGATTCAATCCGGTTTCTACCTGAATAGCCGGTTTAATTCCTTCAATTTTGTGTTTTTTCCAATATTCAAACTGCTCAGGAGATGCAATTACCGGTGTTAATTTTGCTTTGTTGAAAGAAGAAAGGCTGTCTTCCCCGATTCCTTGCAAAACAAAAATTGTCGAATTGCCTACAAAGGGACGTATTTGCTCTCCCTCAATACCATGTGCCACAAAAAAACATCTGCAACCTGCTTTTTTATACAAACATTCGGCCACTTTTTGCGCTCCGACGCCATAAGCGTCATCTTTTACAACCGCTGCTGCAATGGACTTTGGAGCTATTTTCTGTAAAGTTTTATAGTTTTTGATGATATTTGCTAAATTAATTTCCAAAATTGGTCTTGTCAAAACACTCATAACTGCCTATTATTCCTCTATTATCAACAAATTACCGAGATTTTTATGAAATATATGGATTTGCACATACATCTTCAAGATTACCCAAAAGATATTGCGCCCGAAATGGTTAAAAAAGCCATAAATTTGGGTTTTAAAAAATTTGTATGTGTCGGAACTTCACCAAAAGACTGGGAAAAAGTCAGCGACATTACCACTCAATATCCGGATTTTGTCACGCCGGCTTTCGGAATTCATCCATGGCAGGTTTCATCTGTTGAGTCTGATTGGCAACAAACAATGGAAAAATATTTGCAAAAATTTCCGCACTCGCTTGTCGGCGAAATTGGCCTGGATAATTTAAAGCCGGAAATAGAACTACAAAAACAGTATTTTTCTTTCCAAGTGGAAATTGCAAAAAAATATAACCGTCCGATCATAATTCATGCCGTAAAATCTTTTCATCTTTTTGAAAATTTATGGAAAACACTGCCGAAAAAATTTATGTTCCACTCTTTTTCATCTTCTGTTGAACAATTGCAAAAAATCATTTCTCACGGCGGCTATGTATCATTTAACCAATCTGTTTTGAAAAAAAGTAATTTTGCCGATATCATTAAGGCCGCGCCCGAAAACAAAATTTTGCTGGAAAGTGACGGCCCATACCAATCTTTGAACAAAGGTGAATTTTCCACGCCCTTGTATATTCCGGAATTATTGGAAAAAATTGCCTTCATAAAAAATTGTTCCCAAGAAGAATTGTCTGAAATAATCTATAACAACTCAATGGAGTTTATCAATGTCGGATAACCGGTTTATGCGCACGCAAGCCCTTTTGGGCGAAGAAAGTTTTTCCAAACTTGAACATTCTACAGTAATGATAATCGGACTTGGAGCTGTCGGCGGATATGCTCTTGAGGCGCTTGCCCGTGCCGGTATTGGCAAACTTATACTTGTAGACTTTGACAAAGTTGATATTACCAATATCAATCGTCAAATTCTGGCTTTGGATTCTACCATAGGCATCAAAAAAACAGAACTTGCCAAACAAAGAGTGAGCGAGATTAATCCGAGCTGTAAAACAATTATAAAAGATATGTTCGTCAATGCGCAAAGCATCGAAAACCTTTTGTCCGAGCCGGTGGATTTTGTCGTAGACGCCATTGATGCCTTAAATCCGAAATGTGACCTGATACAAGCATTATATCAAAAAAAAATTCCTTTCATCTCGTCAATGGGTGCTGCGTTAAAAACTGATCCATCACACATCAAATTGCAAACTCTAAACAAAACAAAAAATTGTCATTTGGCGCGTTTTATCCGCAAGCGATTGAAAAGAAGAGGAGTGGATATTTCAAAAATTTTGTGTGTGTCTTCTGATGAACAAACAAATTTGCCCGAAACAGCACTGTTTTTAGAAGAGCAAGAAGCTCCTTGTAACAATACGCGCCAACGGCATACAATGGGTTCTCTCCCGACAATCACGGCAATTTTTGGACTTGTTATTGCTAATGCTGTGATTCTTTCTTTGTCAAAACTTGAAAAATAAAATAAATATTCTAAAATCAAAAAATCATAACTTTATTTATACGGTAAAAATGCAATGAAAATGATAAAACCGATAGTGAATATTTCCAAAATTATAGATACTTTTGATGTTGTTTTGTGTGGTTTGGACGGCGTTTTATATGATGGAGAAACTTTTAAGAGAGAGGCAATTAATGCCTTAATCAGCCTAAAACGTAACGGCAAAAAAATCATTTTATTGAGCAACACTCCAATGAGGCTGGAACATTTATTCAATCTGCTATACGAAAACCAAATATCACCGCTGTTGTTTGACAACATCGTCACAATGGGAGAAGTTCTGCACTACAAATTGCAAAGTGCATCTCCGGAATATCAGTCACTTGGCCGTGTTTATTATAATTTAAGCGGTGACGACACAGCCGAAGCTTTTGCTGGCTTAAACTATCAAGATACAGAAAATTATAACCAGGCAGATTTCTTGTTTGTAGCGCAACCAACGCAACCAATCGACCTGGCAGCAATGTCTGATGTCTTAAGTCACTGTGCAGGCATGCAAATTCCAATGCTTTGTCTTGGCGCCGAAAATTCAACTTTTATCGACGGAGAAATATCTTCTTCTGCCGGAGCAGTTGCAGAACAATATGCAATTTTGGGTGGAAAAATAATTTTGTTAGGCAAGCCGGATAAAATATTTATCGATTACGCTCTAGAAAATATAACGGATATTGACAGAAAACGTATAATTATGATCGGTGACAGTCTGCCGGTGGATATCAAAGCTGCTGATTCTGCCAATATCTCAAGTTTGCTCATTAGCAAAGGAATTCATGTAAATTATTTGGGAGAAGGTTATATTCCCGATGTTAGCAAAGCCAAAGAGCTTTCTGCCAATTTTAACACTTTTCCCGATTATGTAATATCTAGTTTGCGGTGGTAGAAAGCTCTTCCGCTAAAAGAGATATTTCAAGCCACTGATCCTCCGCCTCGGATTTTTGGTTTTGAATTTCCTTTAATTCATCGGTCAAAGCAAAAAATTGCTCGCGATTATTCTGGTATAAGTCAGCATCTGATAATTTTTGTGAAATCTCTGCAAGTTGTTGTTCTAATTTTGCAATCTTATCAGGCAAAATTTGCAACAAACGTTGTTGATTATAAGTAAGTTTTTTCTGCGGTATAAATTTCACTTTTTCTTGCTGAGGAGCAACTTTTGTTTTTGTCTTTTGGAGAGTTGAAGCTTTTGCCTTTTCTAAAAAATCAGAATAACTCCCGACAAATTCCTCTACACTTCCATCGCCTTTCATATAAATAATAGAAGTTACCAACCTGTCCAAAAAATCTCTATCATGGCTGACCACAATCATTGTTCCGTCGTATTCGCTCAACATCTCCTGTAACAAATCAAGCGTGTCCATATCCAAATCATTTGTCGGTTCGTCAAGCAACAAAAAATTTGACGGTTGCGATAAAATTTTAGCTAACATCAGCCTATTTTTTTCGCCGCCCGAAAGTGTTGCCACCGGAGATTTTGCCTGTTCCGGCGTAAAAAGAAAATCTTTCAGATAAGCAACCACATGGCGATAAGATCCTCTCACCCAAAGATGGTCTCCTTCATCACACAAGGTCTGCCACAAAGTTTTTTGCGGATTTAGAGAAAAACGATTCTGATCGAAATATGCTTCTTGCAAATTTTTGCCGATTCTCACAAATCCGTCATCCGGCTGCAATTTTTTTGTCAGCAATTTAATCAAAGTAGTTTTGCCCGCCCCGTTAGGTCCGACAATCCCGATTCTGTTACCTCTGATAACTTTGATAGAAAAATCTTTAACGATAGTTTTTTTCTCAAAACACTTTGTTATATGCTTTGCCTCAAGTACAATTTTAGATTTCCAAACAGTATTCTCAACATCAATATTAACGCTGCCTATTTGCTTTATTTGTTCTCTGCGTTCTTGCCTCAGCTGCAGCAATCTGCGAAGCCTTCCCTGATTGCGACGTCTTCTTGCCGTAACACCTTTATGCAACCACTCTGTTTCTTCAGCCAGTTTTTTATCCAGATATTTTTGGGCAATAATTTCTTGTTCAATAATTTGTTCTTGCCACTCTTCAAAAAATTCAAAACCTTTATTGTTTCTGCGCATAACTCCGCGGTCAAGCCAAAAAGTTGTGCGCGAAATTTTTCTCAGAAAGTATCTGTCGTGGCTTATGAGTACAACTGCTCCTGCATAGCTGATAATAATTTTTTCCAACAGCTCAATTGTCGGCATATCCAAATGGTTTGTCGGTTCATCCAAAAGCAAAATATCAGGTTCTGAAATTAATGCCTTTGCCAAAGTAGCTTTTCTTTTCTCTCCACCGGAAGCTTTCTCCGGATTTTGCTCTGCCTCAATTCCCAGCTGTTCAATAAGTATTTGCGCTTTATATTCCGACGAAGAACTTTCATCATCCAACCCCGACAGCACCACTTCTCGCAAATTTTTATATCCGCTCAAATCAGCATCTTGCGGCATATATCCTATTTTGGTTCCGGGCTGAATAAAAATTTCTCCGTCATCAATTTCCTGCAATCCGGCAATAATTTTGAGCAAAGTTGATTTCCCTGAGCCGTTTCTTCCGATTAAAGAAATTTTATCACCGCGGTTGATATAAAGCTCAACCCCGCGAAAGAGCTGATTCGTCCCAAAACGCAGTTTTACATCTTTTAACGTATATATCGGAGGTTCAAAATTTGCCATATTTTCCTCAAAAAAACAAACTATTCAGCTTATATTACAATCAAGATAAAAAATAAAGATAATTCATAAATAAAGTTTGAATATAGGTGATTTTTGTATATTATAAAACAAAATGCATATCATTATTGGGGTTTATCATGAAAAATTTTTTTATATATCTGTTTTGCACTTTTTTTGCTTTTAATACTTTTGCGCAAGAAGATTTGTCGCTTATCGATCTTTTTGGTGAAGAGGAAAATAAACAGTCTGAAGACACAGATAAAGCACCTCAAAAAAATTTCTCACAGCCGAAAGCTGAACAAAAAACTCAAAATTCTACAGAAGAACAAGTCATCGAGGACGGAAAAAAATCCAAAATATCCGATTTCTTTTCTTTCTTAAACATTCCGTTTTTCCGCACAAAAGATCCTGCCAAACAACAAGAACTTTCTCGTCAGGAAAATGAACCTCAGGAAAATTATGTGCAGCGCTTATCCCGCCTTGCCACAGATGGTGACGTTGATGCTGCCTTGTCTTTGGGATATATGTACCTATATGGTGTAAACGGAGTGAAAAATGATAATGAAAAGGCTTTCAAATTCTACTCCATTGCAGCAGAACAAAATGATGATATTGCCATAAATAATCTAGGCAGCCTTTATTATAGCGGCATAGGAACTGAAAGAAATATTCCTGAAGCAACCAAGCTGTTTGAAAAAGCGACGCAAATGGGCAATACCGAGTCCGCTGTCAATTTGGCTTTTGTATACCTTACACAAAACAAAGAGTTTGACTCCAAATTGCGTAGCACCATAGTCAGACTGTTTAACCAAGCTGCAGAGGCAGACAATATAACTGCACAATATATGCTGGGGATGATATATTACAAAGGTTTTGCAATTGCCAAAAATGACATTAAAGCCTTTAGTTATATTAAAAAAGCCGCTGAAGAATATGATGAAGCCCAATACCAATTGGCACTGATGTATATGAACGCAGAAGGAACAACCAAAAACTATAAAAATGCCGTTGAAAGTTTAATTCGTGCAGGAAGACAGGGGCATATAAAAGCCATGATTTTATTGGGCGATATATTGTCAGAAGGAAAAAACTATCCAAAAAATTTAGTCGGTGCGTATATTTGGTATAACATTGCATCCGTATATACTCAGGACGCAGAGGAAAAAAGAGATGCAATAGAAGCAATGCTGAAACTCGAAAACATTTTACCTGCACAAGAGGAAGCCGGAAAATACAAACCGGCACCAACGGAAACAACTTCCTACATCAAAAAAACCTTTGGCGAAAATATAGCCGATTACTTAAATATGATACAAAAAGAGCCTGCATACTAGCAGGCTTTCTTTTTGCTTAATATTTTGTGCACTTAGTGTGGCATTTTGGCTTCTTCGCTCAGAGCCTTCACAAAGTCATCAAGTTTCATTACCATTTGCTGCTCAACACCAAGTCGTCTAACAGTAACAGTTCCGTTTTCTTTTTCTTTTGCACCGACAACTGCAATAACAGGAATTTTTGCCATTGAGTGTTCACGTACTTTATAGTTTATTTTTTCATTGCGCAAATCTGTTTTTGCCTGCAGTCCTGCTGCTTTCAACTTTTCTGCAACCTCTGTCGCATAACCGTCAAATTCGCTGACAATCGGTGCAACAACAACTTGCTCGGGCGACAACCACAAAGGCAATTTTCCGGCGTGGTGCTCAATCAAAATACCCAAAAATCTTTCAATGGAGCCGAACAAAGCACGGTGCAACATGACCGGTTGATGTTTTTCACCGTCTTCACCGATATAAGAAATATCAAATCTTTGTGGCAAATTCATATCAACCTGAATTGTTCCGCATTGCCACTCGCGCCCGATAGCATCACGTAAGATAAATTCCAACTTAGGGCCATAAAAAGCACCTTCACCGGCATTAATCTCAAACTTATAGCCGTGTGAAGTGAGAGCATTGGCAAGAGCATTTTCGCACAAATCCCAAATTTCATCGGAGCCGATTCTATAAATGCTGTCCGGTCTGGTCGACAGATAAATTTTAACATCTTCAAACCCGAAATCTTTATATATGTCCAAAATCAGTTTCAAAGTGGTAATGCACTCTTCTTCCATTTGCTCAGGCGTGCAAAAGATATGAGCATCATCTTGTGTAAACTCGCGCACTCTCATCAACCCCATCAACGAACCCGAAGCTTCATAACGGTTGACCATTCCGAACTCTGCCATACGTAAAGGCAAATCGCGATAAGATTTTATGCCCTGCTTATAAACCAACAATCCGCCGGGGCAGTTCATCGGTTTAACACAGAATACTTTACCGTCCTCTGTTTTTCCGGAATAGTTATGCGCTCCATATTTATCCCAGTGTCCTGAAGTCTCCCACAAAACTCTGTCCATAATTCTCGGAGTAGCAATTTCAATATATCCGTTATTTTCTTGACGTTTACGCATATAGTCAATTAGCTTGCGATAAATGCGATATCCTTTGTCATGCCAAAAGACTGCTCCCGGAGCATATTCCGGCTCAAAATGGAACAAATCCATTTCTCTTCCCAACTTGCGGTGGTCACGTTTTGCAGCTTCTTCCAGCATATTCAAATATGCATCCAAATCTTTCTTGTTTGTCCAAGCTGTTGCATAAATACGTTGCAACATTTCTTTTGATGAATCACCACGCCAATATGCTCCGGCAACTTTCATCAGTTTGAAGGCATCACCGATTTTGCCTGTCGAAGGTACGTGCGGACCGCGACACAAATCAGTAAAGTTACCTTGAGAATAAAGTGAAATAACTTCATCTTCCGGTAAATCTTCAATTAGCTCAACTTTATAGTGCTCACCAATAGACTTAAAATAAGCGATAGCTTCATTTCTAGGCAGAACCTTGCGCGTAACTTTTTCGTCTCGTTTGACAATCTCGTGCATTTTTGCCTCAATTTTTTCAAATTCCTCCGTCGTAAAAGGCTCTTTACGCGAAAAGTCATAATAAAAACCATTTTCGATAGCCGGTCCTATCGTAACTTGTACATCCGGCCACAATTCTTTTACAGCCTCAGCCATAACATGGGAGCATGAGTGGCGTAAAATATCCAATCCCTCTTTATCTTTTGTTGTAATAATTGTCACGGTTGCATCAGTGGTAATTGTCGTATTCAAATCTTGCAGTTTATCATTAACCTTAACCGCCAAAGCATTTTTTGCTAAACCGGCACTAATTTTTTCGGCAACCTCAAGCCCTGAAATATTGCCTTCAAAATTCATAACACTACCATCTGGTAATTTTATAGCAACCATATTTTTAATCCTTTATTTTAATTAATTTCTAAAAGTTCTTTATAAACATCGATAGTTTTATCACACATAATCTGTTTTGTAAAATTATCATGCACATTTTTAATTGCCGCAGCTGACATTGCTTTTCGCTCAGCCAAAGGCATATCAAGTGCCCAATCAATGGCCTCTGCCAAAGATTTTGCATCTCCGCTCTGGAACAACTTGCCGCTGACACCATCAATCACATTCTCTAAAGAACCACCGATATTAGATGCCAAAACAATTTTGCCCATTGCTTGTCCCTCAATCGCCGCGCGCCCGAAAGCCTCAGGCTCAATTGCGGTTGACAACACAATATCCGAAACCATTAACAGTGCCGGAATATCAAAACTTTCTTCAATGAATTGGATTCTGTCATCTGTCTTCAATTTTTTTGCCAATTCTTTCAATTCATTTGTATATTTAACTCTCCCTTGGTCAGATCCGACAATAATTGCATAAGCCTCTTTGTGCTTAAGCAAAGACATTGCCTCAACCAACAAATGTTGCCCTTTCCAACGCGTAATTCTGCCAACAAGTGCAATAATAGGCCTATCTTCAGGCAAATTATTATCCGATATGGTCCGAATAATTCTCTCTTGCGTAACTGCAAATGGCGAAAACTTTTCCACATCGACACATCTCGGTATAAGCCTTATTTTATCTTCATCAACGACATAATTATTCAACATATGTTTCTTTATATGTTCGGAAATAGCAATAATTATTTCGCCGAAAGTCATAACCTTATTATAGACTTTTTTAATTCCCTTCGGTCCAAGTCCGTACGTCCCGTGAAAAGTTGTCATAAATTTTACGCCGGCCTTCTTTGCTGCCCAATAAGCGCTCCAAGCCGGAGCACGCGAGCGTGCATGCACAATATTTATGCCGTTTTCTTTGATTATTTTAGCCAATTTCAAAGAATTAAGATACATCTTAAAAATGTTCTTTGTTTTTAATGGCAAAGTAAAATGTTTAACCTTAATCTTATCCAATTCATAAACCAACCTGCCACCGGAAGATGCAACAAAGTTAGTATATCCTTCATTGTTCAAAGCTTCGGCAATTTGTATTGTTCCCCATTCAACACCGCCGTGTTGGAGTTCTGGAAGCACCTGCAGTACCACCGGTTTTTTATCTTTACTTTCTATCATTTTACCCTTATCTTTTAAAAATCAAAACGACACTATAGGCGAATAATATGCAAAAATACACTTTTAATTCTCACTTTGCAACAGATTTTGAATATATTGAACCCAAAAATAATTTGCCGACAGTTTTATATCTTCACGGCTTTTGTTCAAATGCATGGGGTCAAAAACCGGAAACGGTAAAACAGGAGTGCATAAAACTAGGACTTGGTTTTGTCAGATTCGACTTCGCTGGCCACGGTAGCGACAGCGATAATTTTACAAATGCTGATTTTAACACTTGGATTAATCAAGCCTCAGAAGTTATCGAAAAAGTAATAAAAGGTAATGTTATTATGATTGGTTCGTCTATGGGTGGTTGGATATCAATGTTGATAAGTATAAAATACCCAGACAGAGTGAGCGGCCTAATTGGTTTGGCTGCCGCCCCAAACTTTGTGAAATATTTTGAATCAAACATCAGTGAACAACAAAAACAGGACCTTCTCACAAAAGGACATTTCAATATCGTCAACAATGATTTTAGTTACACAATCACAAAAAGATTTGTAGAAACAGCTCTTGCTTCGTGCTTGCCGGAAAATGAAAACTGGCCGATATATTGCCCTGTTTGTTTAATTCAGGGGATGAAAGACGCCAGTCTGAAATGGCAGTTAGTTTTGCAATATGCAGAACAAATAATTTCCGAAAAAGTAGAAGTGAAAATCTTAAAAAATTCAAATCATCGCTTAAATGATGAAACAGCTCTACGAGAGTTGCGCCAATCAATTGCAAATATTGTGAATATCTGACAATAAATATTTTTATCCAAATTAAAATAGATTAAGCTACGATTATGTTTAACAGAGTATAAACAGTGAGAAATAGTCGTAGAATAGATAAAAGTGCAGTTATCACAGCATTCTTTTGCGCAATAGCCGCGTTTATTTGTGGTTTTGTGTTCTGTATGGCATTGCTCAGTAGTAATGAAAGTTGCTATTTCTTGGTTCAAAATTTTTGGCAATCAACCCGTGCATATAAAATTTTTACATATCTTTCCAACTTATATGACGGCTACTTCCTCAAAATGTCCGCACTGTTTTTCTGTCTGCTATTATGTTTGTGCATTTTGTGGTCACTCGTCGATCGCTTGTTTTTCAAAAAGAAAGAGGCTTTTTCTGACGACGATTCCGAACAATTAGATTCTTTTATTGATGACAACTCCAATCTTGATATGCAAAATTCCTTAAATTGGGATGATTTAAATTCCGTTAAACCAGATGTTCTGGCTTCATATTTGCAAAACGAATATCCGCAAATTGCTGCTATTGCTCTTTCTCAACTCAATGCGGAACAAGGGGCAGCCGTACTCTCGCATATGAGCTCGAATTTTGCGGCCGTAACCATTACACAGCTCATCTCTTCTCGACCGCTCTCTCCTCAATCAATAAGCAAACTCGGTAATGCGGTTGCCAAAGATATATTAAATGCTCCGCACGAAAGCGGCTTGTCAATTGTATCTACGATATGGAGCCACCTTGATGATAGCGCTGCCGAAAGGATTATGTCTTTCTTGATAGGTTATGCTCCGGAAGTTGCCGAAAAAATTACTAAGAAACCGATTGCTTTTGAAGATTTGAGCCGTTTACCATATTCACAAATACAAAAGCTTGTAGCCCAAACCGACGAGGCGCAGCTGGTAATCGCACTCTTGGGCGCCTCAGATGATGTGCGCAACCGTTTCTATCAAGTCATGCCGGAACAGCAAAGACAAATTATAACCCAAGCACTTCAAAGATTGGGTGGCATAAACTTGGCAGAGATAAAAAAAGCTCAGAAGAATATAGTTTCTGTCGGAAAACAAATATTTTCAACTTCGCCTGAAAATTAAAAACTCTTAATTTTGAGAGATTAAGA
>JAGCFG010000044.1 GCA_017650255.1 Alphaproteobacteria bacterium
AATTTCTTTTTTTACGCGACCATATATACGTGTAAAATATTCAAGGCTATAGTTACAATTAAGAAAGAAAAATCTAACCTAAAAATAAACTATGAAAAAGCCCTATAATAATCCACATCTACATATAATACTCTTATATACTATCACATTTTGGAATTTTAGGCAAGTGATATAAAAAAACCGGCGTTTTAAGGCGCCGGTTTTCTGTTTTTTTTAATTTTACTAAATATCCAGATTGATAACATTCAAAGCGTTTTCTTGAATGAACTCTTTTCTGGGTTCGACAACGTCGCCCATCAAGGTCGAGAATACTTGGTCGGCATCATCAAGCATATCAATCTTTACTTGCAACAGGGAGCGAGCTTCCGGATCAAGTGTTGTTTCCCACAATTGTTCTGGGTTCATTTCGCCCAAGCCTTTGTAACGTTGCAAAGTGATTCCCTTTTTGCCGAGTTGCATGATTGCATCAACAAAAGAAACCGGTCCGTGAATTTTTCTTTCTTCACCAAGTTTGGGAGAAGAAAGTTTTTGTTCACAAGCATAGTTTTCGGCAAGAAAAGCGTGCATATCGTTCAAGGCTCTGGCTTCGGGAGAGTCAAGAACAGATGCGCCAATGACGTGCTTTTCTTCTACGCCGCGTAGGGTGCGATGAAAACTAATGCTGCCATCTGGCAAAATTTCAGCTTTCCAGCCTTTGTCATATTCGGCTTCTTGTGAATCTAGCTTGACTGCGACTTGTTCTGCTTTTGTGCGCAAAACGTCGAGGTTATCAATTACATCTCTGGCAAAAAGTCCATCGGTTGCCATTTGTTCGACAATTTTTTCCGGGGCCTTTTTATTCAACGCGGCAATAAGATTGCGAGCTTTACGAGTATTTTCTACCATTGAAATAAGGTCTTGTCCTGCAACTTGTTCGCCGTTGTTTTTATATAGAACAGCATCTTCACAGCCGCCTCTTACCAAATAGTCTTCCATTTCTCTGTCGTCCTTGAGATAAAGAACAGAATTGCCTCTTTTGGCTTTGTATAGAGGAGGTTGAGCAATATAAACATAGCCTTTTTCAATAATCTCCGGCATTTGACGATAGAAAAATGTCAGCAGCAAAGTGCGGATGTGACTACCATCGACATCAGCATCGGTCATAATTACAATCTTGTGATAGCGGCATTTTGTGATGTCAAAATCTTCGCGTCCGATACCGGTGCCAAATGCAGTTACCATAGTGCCGATTTCGGCAGAATTGAGCATGCGGTCAAAACGAGCGCGTTCAACATTCAAAATTTTTCCGCGCAAAGGCAAGATGGCTTGAGTACGGCGATCGCGTCCTTGTTTTGCGGAACCGCCTGCGGAATCTCCCTCGACGATGAAGATTTCGGACAAAGCAGGGTCTTTTTCTTGGCAATCGGCAAGTTTTCCCGGAAGGGAGGCAATGTCTAAAACTCCTTTGCGGCGAGTTAATTCACGAGCTTTGCGAGCGGCTTCGCGAGCGGTAGCAGCTTCTACAATTTTGCCGACAATAATTTTGGCCTCATTGGGGTGCTCATCTAACCATTCCTGCAATTTTGAGCTGACAACACTTTCAACAGCGGGGCGAACCTCGGAAGAAACGAGTTTGTCCTTGGTTTGTGAAGAAAACTTCGGATCAGGAACTTTAACAGACAATACGCAGCTCAAACCTTCGCGCATATCTTCGCCGGTTATCATGTCTTTGTCTTTGCTTTTGATAAGTCCGTTTTCATTGATATAGCTATTGATGGTTCTGGTTAAAGCTGCGCGGAATCCTGCCAAGTGTGTGCCGCCGTCTTTTTGCGGAATGTTGTTAGTAAAACACAGCATACTTTCATTGTAGGCATTGGTCCATTGCATTGCTACATCAACTTGAATATCTTTGTCTTCGGCACCAAAGGAGATGACATTTTCATGCAGAGGTGCTTTTGATTTGTTGATATGATTTACAAAAGCTTTCAGTCCGCCTTCGTAGTGCATAACAACTTCGCGAGGTTCTGCACCGCGGTTATCGATAAGTTTGAGGTAAACACCGGAGTTCAAGAAAGCCTTTTCTCTGATAGCTCTTTCCAAAACGTCAAAATTAAATTCGGTCATGGTAAAAGTTTCGGGCGAGGGAAGGAAAGTAACCTCAGTGCCGTGGCGACCATTGGCATCACCGACAACTTTTAGGTGTTCGGTAACTTCGCCGTGAGAAAACATGGCGACATGTTCGTGACCTTCGCGCCAAATACGTAATTTGAGCCAGATTGACAGGGCATTAACAACCGATACACCCACGCCGTGCAAGCCGCCGGAAACTTTGTATGAATTGTTATCAAATTTTCCGCCGGAGTGAAGTTGGGTCATAATAACTTCAGCAGCAGAAACGCCTTCTTCTTTGTGGAGGCCGACAGGAATTCCGCGTCCGTTATCGCGAATGGTGGCGGAACCGTCGGGATTGAGGATAACTTCGGTTTTGTCGCAATATCCGGCCAAGGCTTCGTCGATAGCATTGTCGAGCACCTCGTATATCATGTGGTGCAAACCAGTGCCGTCGTCGGTGTCACCAATGTACATTCCCGGACGTTTGCGAACAGCTTCAAGGCCGTGCAAAACTTTGATTGAATCAGCATTATATGCCTGTTCTTCTTGGGCGATTTCTGCCTGTGTCAATTCTACCATAATTTATTTTTCCTTATTTATTTTCAGTCACAAAAAATTGTTGCTGAAAATATACAGCAATTTGTTCGTGAACAAAAGCAAAAAGTCATAAAAATAACCGATTTTGTGTATAAAAATTTGTTTTTTTAATGGGCTTCGGTCCAATTTTGCCCAACACCGACTTCGGCAACAAATTTTACGTCGTAATCGACGGTATTTTCCATTGTTTCTTTTAACAAAGAGCTCACTTTTTCGACCTCGTTGAAGGGAGATTCTATCACCATTTCGTCGTGAACTTGTAATAGGATTTTTGATTGATAGTTTCCGTCAATCAGTTTTTTGTGCATATTATTCATGGCGCGTTTCATAATATCTGCGGCTCCTCCTTGTAGAGGGGCATTCATTGCGGCTCTTTCGGCAAAGGTCGATATTTTTTTGTTTTTGTCGTTG
>JAGCFG010000045.1 GCA_017650255.1 Alphaproteobacteria bacterium
ATTAAATAATCAATAGCTTTTGCACTCATCGGAACCGGCAAACTGTCAACTTCCGGCAGAACAATATGCGCGGTCATTCCCGCCGGACAAGAAGAGTTCTGCGCAAAATATGACATATCTTCCTCAAAATCCACTATCGAACAATCTATGACCGGCAACCCCAAATGCGGATCGACTGAGGCCTGTCCGTGTCCCGGCATATGCTTCATACAAGGACAAATTCCGTTCCTTATATAGCTTTCAATCATAGCTTTTCCGTGCTCGACCACTCCATTACCGAAACACCTAGACTTCAAAACCTGATGAGTTTTTTCACACAACCTATCCAAAACCGGAGCATAATTCAAATTAATCCCAAGCTCGTTCAAATCTTGTGCAATCAAAGCTGCATGCATCTTCGAAACATTTTCTGGCAACTGCCCCAGCACAAATTGCGAGGCATAAGATCTCCACTCCGGCTCTGCCAAACGCCTAACTCTGCCGCCTTCTTGATCAACAGCAACCAAAACCCTTTCTCCAAGCAAATTTTTAATTTGCCCAACCAAATTTTTAAGCTGTTTCCTGTTGACAACATTGCGCGCAAAAAGCGAAACCCCCACCGGTTGCATATTTTTAAGTAATACTGCCTCTTCCGACCCAAGGTCAGCTCCTCCGATTGAAGCAATAATCGGCAAAACCATATAAAATCTCTCTTATTTTTGAGCCGTAAAACAGTTACCGCCTGCCGCTTTCAAGCGCGAACAAAAAGCATCAGCCTGACTTTTGTTCGCAAAAGCACCAACTCTTAAGCGATAAAAAATACCTTTTGCACCCAAATCAGCCTCTGTAATATCATGCGGTTGATTTTTCAGCATATCATATTTGTTGGACATCTCCATCCACGACTTCTGTGCCGCCGCTTTATTTGGTGAAGACATCAGCTGAACCTGCCAAGCACCGGCTTGAACGACTGGAGCTTTTTCTTCCTTAACGGCCTTAATTTCTGGACTTTTCGCAGCTTCTTCAGCTTTGCGAACTGTTTCAATGGTTATAACCGTATCGGAAACAGGTAATTTTTCTTCAATCTTCTCTTGAGTAACATTTGCAACCACAATTTCTTCTGCTGGAATTTCTTCAGCATCTTTTAGATTTTCATTTCCAATCACATCATTTTCTTCTTTCTGCGGTTTACTATCTGCCAGCACTGCCCTAATAGAATTACTGCCACCGCTAAAGACCAAAGATTCGCTCTTCATTTGTCTACCCATAACTGCTGGTGCCTGCATATTTTCCAACTTATCAAGTGCCGAAACATTCGGCTCTTCTTCCGAAGTAACAACATTATCGTTTTCTTCGTCTACCTGGCGTTTTTCAATAATATCGTACACCGTGCGCTCTTGCGAAGCAAACTCAATATCTGCCGGCTCAGAAGGCTGAACTTTTGCTGGCATTTGCGGCTTTGCAATAACCGGAACTTCTTGCGGTTCCATATTTTTATAACGTGGGGCTAAAACAAACCAACCGACGACAGCCGCCATAATCAAACCTCCCAACGCGCCCAAAAAAAGACCGCGCGAACTATCGGTTTCGTTTTTTCTTTCCTCTAAATCAAAATTTACTTGTTTTTGCCTAAATTCATTAAAGACCTCTTCATCATCACGATGGAAATTATTGGGAAAGTTATCAAGCATAAAAGTATCTCCTAAATTTTTTACTTTGCACAAACTAAAAAATAATATAAATATAAAATATAAAAAAATAGTAAAAGGTCAAGTCAATGAAAATTGCCACATATAATATAAACTCTGTCAATGCCCATCTTGAAAACTTCTCCAAATGGCTCACAAAGGCAAATCCAGACATTGTCTTGTTGCAGGAAATCAAGTGCGAATTTAATAATTTTCCCTTTTTTGATTTGCAGAGTCTTGGCTACAATTGTCACATTCTCGGACAAAAAAGCTATAACGGAGTGGCGATTCTAAGCCGTGGAAAAATCGAAATAACCTCCGAAAATCTACCTAACTATTCAGATGAACAATCTCGCTATCTCGAAGCCATAACCACCATTGACGACACAAGATACAAAGTCGCCTCGGTATATCTCCCCAACGGCAACCCTCCTCAAAACGACTGGAGCGACAAAACAAAATTTATCTACAAACTCAACTGGATGGACTCTTTTCTTAAACACATGCAAAATTTGAACGCCGAAAATCTACCTGTTATCATCGGCGGCGACTTTAACACCATTCTGACACCGCAAGATGTTTATAATTATCAGCTTTTTGAGGGCAATGCTCTTTGCCGCCCCGAGGTACAAACGCGCCTTAAACAAATGTCCTTTATCGGTTTTTATGACGCTTTTCGCGCCCTTCACACAAAAGAAAACGGTTACACATTTTGGGACTATACAGCAAACTCTTTCAAGGCCGATTTTGGTATGCGTATTGACTACTTTTTCACTTCCCCGCTCGCCTCAGACAAACTGACCGCTTGCTATGTCGACAAAACCCCTCGCGCAGACGACAAACCTTCTGATCACACCCCTTTGATTGCGGAGTTCAAATAATGCTCCGAAAAATATTAGCACTCATAATATGTTGCATTTTTTCCGGCACCGCATTTGCCGACGATTCTCCCTTTTTCTCGTCCCTTCTCACCACCGTACAGCAAAAACACCTAACCCCGATAGACATTGAAGAATTTACTGTTTCCGGCTTAAAAGGCTTTTTCTCTTCATATAAAGATTTAACATTTTCAAACGGCAGCGACATGGTTTATGTATACTTAAACAACCGCCAATTTACCATGTTGCGAAAACCCTCAGATTCTAAAGACATTGACGCCTGGGCAACCATTGCCGCTTCCATCTCCAAAAAAATTACCAAACTTTTCAACCAAAATTCATCATTGATTGCCGAAAATATTGCCTTTTTCTCGGTAAAATCTTTACAAGACCATTCACGTTATCATTTCAGCTCCGAAAACAACTCCCCAACGCAGTATGACACTTATTATAATATGTTGGATGGAGAAATTTTATATCTCAAAATTTTCGACTTTAACAACGACAACAGCACCGCCGTCAGCACCGCAATAGAACAATTCCCCGACTGCAAAGGCATAATTTTAGACCTCCGCGGCAACCAAGGCGGACCAATAAACGAAGCCATCGCCATTGCCAAATTGTTTGTAGATGACGGCATAATCTTGAGCACAAAAGCCAAAACCATTGATTCGGAAAAATATTACATCTCCGATACAAAATCAGCAATTTCAATACCTTTGGCAATTTTAATCGACCAAAATACCGCCTCTTCTGCCGAAATTTTGGCAGCCGCCTTGAAAGAACAAGCCCAAGCAGTCTTAATTGGTTCCACCAGCTTTGGCAAAAGCAGTTATCAGGAAACTTATGTATTTGAAAACGGCGGCAAACTTTCTCTAACCGTCGGCGAATTTTACACTCCTTCGGGCAAAAATATCGACCGCAAAGGCCTTTCGCCCGACTATTGCATAATCAACGACATTCCCTACAAAACCGAGAACTGCCCCCGACAATCCCGCGAAAACAGATTATTCGATATAGATTTTGCCGTAAAACTCCTTCTTTCCGAAATTTCATCATAGTCGCAACGTATTTTTTGTTTGCATAGCCGGCATAAAAATGTTACCATAAACATAAAAGCTGAGGTTTATGATGGATATTACAGAATTTGAAATATTGATGGATCAATCCGATATCACGCTCAAAGACGGCAAACATGTAGTTTTTGAACCTCTATCGTACAAAGCCGAAAAAGCAATCAATAAAATTATCAAAGACAACAAGCTGGAAAATCTTTCTGCAGATGATTTTCAAGCCCTCTACAAAAAATTCCAACCACTTTATCAAGCCAGAAAAAGAATAAAACAACAAAAAGCCGAACAATTTTCTGCGCTCTCAACCCAAGAAGTAGCCGATTTGCCACTTGAAAAAAAACTCGAATATATGGAAATTCTTTTCCCCACAAACATGAAACGTGGTGAATTGGAAGAGCTCCTTAAAAAAAACGAAGCAAACATCAGAGCCTGCCTTTTCAATATAGATGTCCCTCAAAGCTTTTGGGAAGAAGAAAAAAAGTTAGCAGAACGCTATGCTTCTCTAATTGCTTCCGATCTTGACATTACCTATGAGATGAAAAATTGGCAAAACACAAGCCTGAGCGATAAACAATTCATCATTCAACAAGCCGGCAAAGCCTTCAAATATGTATACGGCACCCCGATTGACATTGCCTTTTTTACCGAAGAAGAAGAAAGAGCCAGAAAACAAGCAATGGGCTTTCCCAAAGATGTGCATATCAACGCCGCCTATTACAAAGACGGCAAACTTCATTTTAATCTTGATCGCCTAAAAGACAGCGACAACTATTTTGCTGTCTCCGTATTGTTCCACGAGGCCACACACCTTCGCCAAGAGTGCGAAACATTCAAAGATCCTCTTGTTGAGCGCATTTTTAACTGCAACCTTAATTTTGCCACAGTCTATGAAGACATTATCAGTGA
>JAGCFG010000046.1 GCA_017650255.1 Alphaproteobacteria bacterium
GATTCTCTCAGCTTCTTCAGCGCCCCTTGCCCTGCCCGTCAGCAACATTTCCATTGTTTTAGCCTTACCGATTGCTTTTGGCAATCTTTGAGTTGCACCAAAACCGGCAACCGTCCCCAACGACAAGTCAGGCACTGAAAACCATGTATTGTCAGAACAAAACAACATATCACAAGCAAGTGCTATCTCAAATCCAATTCCGACGGCATATCCGCTGACTTCTGCAATTGTAGTTTTTTTAACGTTTGCTAATTTATCAAAATTTTCAAACATTTCATCCAAAACTTCCGCATTAACATTCCTTACAAAATATGTAGGATCGATTCCCGAAGAAAAAGCTTTTTCACTTCCGCTTAAAACAATGGTCCTCACTGCATCATCTTCCACATCAAGCTTTTCCACTTCACGAGACAGCAGGCGCAAACATTCAACATCAATATAATTTAGCCCACTTTTACTACTCAGTGTAACAACAGCTACTGATCCTTTTTTTTCAACTCTAACATCCGTCATAATATCAATCCTTACTCTTGAGTGTAATCCTTACCAAAGTTGGTTTATTTTTTTCCAACACAATATCCAAAACTTCCATATCTCTTTCAAAGTGAACGGCGGTACTATCATGAGATAAAAATTTCCACCCCAATTGTGGCAAAGTATTTTTATAAAAATCACAAACTTTGTCAAAACTGATTTTACCATAAGTCATATAGGCCTCATCAAATCGGCTCTCGTCATTACCAAAAGAAATATTTGCGCTATGAATTTGTTTCATTCCATCCATCAATGGGACATCTACCATCCCATCCACAAATTCAGCCCATACTTCCACTGGCAAAAACAACATAAGTAAAAGAAATATTTTATAAAAAACTCTCATTTTTCCTCACTTTTGCAATATATCGCAATAAAAAGTAGAACGACCGGCCTGTACAATCTTTTTGATACCTCCATCATTCAAAATGTTGCATCTGCACTCAGGACATTTTTGCCCAGATTTATTATATACGCAATGTAAATTTTGAAAATGTCCAACACTTCCGTCGGTTTTATGATAATCGCGCAGAGTCGAACCGCCGTTTTTAATAGCACTGCTTAGAATTTTTCTAATTGAGACAACAATCTTTGCACACTCATCAAGTTTAATTTCATTTGCATTTCTCAGCGGAGATACCTTAGCATCATATAAAACTTCTGAAGCGTAGATATTGCCGATTCCATTAACAATACTTTGGTCCAATAATGCAACTTTTATAGGCAATTTTTTCTTGTTCAAATGCAAAAACAAATAATCCGCATCAAAATTTATATCAAAGGGATCTATTCCCATTTTTCCAAAATATTTAGAATTTTTTATATCATCTGTTTTAAGGCAATTAAACAATCCAAATCTTCTCGGATCATTATATACTAAGACACCGTTTTCCGTTTTCATCACAATATGATCATGCTTCACCAATTCTACATTTTTCTCTCTGAAAAGCTTTATCCTTCCGCTCATACCCAAATGCCAAACCAGTGAATAACCATTATTCAAGTTCATAAGAATATATTTACCGCGCCGCTCATAATTTACAATATCACTGCCCGCAATTTTCGATTCGATACCATCGGCAATCTTTTCACGCAAAGAGCGATTATAAATTTTTATCACGACAATTTTTGTTTTACCAAAAAATTGGGCAATTTCATTTTTGACAGTCTCTACTTCTGGTAATTCCGGCATTAATATCCCTTTCAAAACAACAAGAAAAGTATAAAAGCTTACAACATTTTTGCAACACAAAAAACGCACACCTAAACGCAACAATTTTATTGCTATTATAATCACTTTGGATTAAATTGCGCGACATGTTTCAATTTTTTTATGTATGACAATGCCAAGAAAAAAACAAAACAAAAAATATTTTGCTCCCCAGCGCGAAAATCGCGAATACCGATGTGATTTTCCCGGCTGCACAAAAGCCGGAGAATACCGTGCGCCCAAAGACCGATCGCTAAAAGAATATTATTGGTTTTGTTTAGAACACGTTCAAGCATACAACGCCAAATGGAACTATTACGATTCCGAAGAAGATATCGATTCTGCAAAAACCGATAACGCAAAAGCTCACCTCCATTTCGGCAGTTTTCGTTCAAAAATAAAATATCAATTCGGTTATGATTTTAGTGATGAATTAGGATATTTTGGCGAATTTACATCACCATTCTCTTCATCAGAAGCAATATATTTCAGCGCCAAAGAGCGCGAATATATAAGATTAATGGAACTCTCTGAAGAAGATATAACTCTGGCCGCACTAAAGAAACAATATAAAAAACTCGTAAAAAAATACCACCCTGACGTTAATCGCAATGATAAAAATGCCGAAGAAAAATTCAAACAAATAAGTGCAGCTTACAAAGCTTTATCAGAAAAATTGTCCTAAAATTTATCCTCTTTTTCTTCTCAATAAAATTCTCAAAACTCCGCTTCCTCCCTCTTTAGATTCGGGATGAATAATCGTCAAAATCAAAGGTCTAATTTCCGGCAAATTCAACCATTGCGGCACCCTGTCTCTTAACACTCCTCTTCCAGAAAAAAAAGCAACATCTTCAGCATGCAAACCCTTCCCGGTAATAATATCTACACAACGCAAACCGCGTAAGTAACAGCTTTTTATAAAAGAAATAACTTTTTCAAAAGCCTCACTCTCCGTCATTCCGTGCAAATCAAGTTCTCTTTCAACCTTCATTTTTCCACTCTTAAAACGCTTGAAGGTATTTGCATCAATATTATCAGCACAGCCTGCTTCCAAACAACCAAGCTTCTCTCCCGAATAAACTCGATTCGGCGTGACTTTCTCTTTTACAAATATTTTCTTTTTGGGTTTAGAAACGTCTCTTTCTTCTTTATGCAATGGCTGAATATCTTTTACCAAATTTTGCCAATCGTCATCCTCATTCAATGACATCGCTCTGCCCCCTCGGCAACAAAATAAAATATCTTCCGGGCGAATTCATACTGCCGGCCAACGCCAACACATCATCTCC
>JAGCFG010000047.1 GCA_017650255.1 Alphaproteobacteria bacterium
AATCTATAAAGGGATTTGCGCAGGCAAAAGGAAGGTTGTCTAAGCCGGCGAGGGGCAGTATTGCTGTTTCCTACGGGGAAGAGACTTCCAAGGGGGTTACGTCAAAAGGAATTTCTATTTTGACACGTCCGCAAGCGCAGGTTATTTCGCCTTATGACGGGGCGGTTATTTTTGCAGGACCGTTTCGAGGATATGGCAAGTTAATTATTATTGAACACGGAGAGGGATATATGTCGCTTTTAGCCGGTATGGACTCTATTGATTGTGATGTTGGGCAGATGCTTTTGGCCGGTGAGCCGGTGGGTGTGATGCCTAATGATGCTGACAGTCATTTGTATGTTGAGTTACGCAAAGATAATAAGCCTATTGATCCGCGGGCTTGGATTGCAAACTGAGGGGTATAACTTTAATTACGGGAAAACAAATATGTTTAGAAAACTGACAATCTTTACTTTTATGATGTTTTTTGCTTCTGGCTGTGTTATTGCGGCAGATGATAAAAAGGCGGCAGATGAAGAAGATTTTGATGCTTATGAAATGCTCAATCTTTTCGGTGAGATTATGGAAAGAACTAAGACTTCTTATGTAGAAGAAGTGACGGACAGAAAACTTATTGAATCTGCTATCAATGGTATGCTTTCTTCGCTTGATCCGCACTCCAGTTTTTTGGATACTAAAAGTTATAAATATTTGACCGAGCAGACAAAAGGAAAATTTGGTGGTTTGGGTATTGAAGTAACAATGGAAAACGGTGTTGTGAAGGTTGTTTCTCCGATTGATGATACTCCTGCTTTTCGTGCTGGTTTGAAGCCGGGCGATTATATTATTTCTTTGGACGGCAAACCTGTTATTGGTATGACGCTTAATGAAGCTGTTGAAAAAATGAGAGGAAAGCCAGGTACAAAGATAAAACTTACAATCCGCAGGGCTAATGAAAAAGCTTTTGATGTTGTTTTAACACGCGAGGAAATCAGAATACAGTCCGTAAAACACTCTATCAAGGATAAAGACATTGCATATATAAGAATTTCGTCTTTCAATGAGGAATCGGATAAAAGCATTAAAGAAGCTTTTGCGAAAATGCAGAAAGAAACCCAAAATAAGATTAAAGGCCTTATTATTGACGTAAGGAACAATCCAGGAGGTTTGTTGGATCAGGCAGTTGCAATATCTGATTTGTTCTTGGAGAAAGGAGAAATTGTTTCAACTCGTTCACGCAATGAAGAGGATACGTTGAAATATAATGCGACCGAGGGAGATATTGCTAAAGGATTGCCCATTGTCATTATGATTAATGATGGTTCTGCTTCTGCTTCGGAAATTGTGGCTGGTGCTTTGCAAGACCACAAGAGAGCGGTTGTGTTGGGTGAAAAATCTTTTGGAAAAGGTTCCGTTCAAAGTGTTGTTCCGTTTGGCAAATATGGAGCCATAAGATTGACCACTGCTCGCTATTATACTCCGTCTGGCAGGTCAATTCAGGCAAAAGGTATCGAACCTGACATTTTGGTTAAACCCGCAAAGCTGGAAGAGTTTGACAACGGCGGAATATCTATCAGCGAAGCAGAGCTTAAAAATGCTTTGAAAAATGATAATATTGAAGACGGTGACAAAAATGCCAAGAAAACAGCATCCAAAGATGATGATTTGAGCAAAGATTATCAGCTTTTGAGGGCGGTCGATACAATTAAGGCCTTGAGTATTTATAATAAAGAATAGGCTTTTGTTATGTCGAAGAATTATCGCCGCTGTGTGGGAATTGTGCTTGTTAACAATGACAAAAAAGTGTTGTTGTGCGAAAGGGCTGATATAGCCGGACAATGGCAGTTCCCGCAGGGAGGTGTTGAAAATGGAGAAACTGTTTTGGAGGCGGCTTATCGCGAGCTTAAGGAAGAGACATCCGTTGTTTCGGTTGAGCTTGTCGGTTATAGTGAAGAGGCGTTTGCTTATGATTTTCCTAACGAGGTTGCAAAGCGTCTAAAGCGAGACGGGCAGGCAATAAGCTGGGTGTTTTTGAAGTTTTGCGGACAGGAGAGCGAAATAAATTTGGATACTGTAAATCGTGAATTTATAAACTGGCGTTGGGCAGATATGAAGGATGCGGTTGATAATATTGCTAATTTTAAGCGCTTGGTTTATGAAAAAGCGGCGATGCAGTTTGAAAGAGTTGTAAAATGAACGAAGAAGACAGACAAAATTTGGTGGAATTGGCTTTGAGCAGCACTGTTTTTTCGCAGGTGCCACTTGATGAGGAACAGTTTGCAGCATTGCAAAATTTGAACGAATATTGTGTGCATATTGCTTTGCAAAATCCGGAAGTGGCTAAAAATCCGCTCAAAATTGCCTATAAAACCAACGAAGAATTTAAGATGGCTCTGGTGGCTTTTTGTCTGGCATATTCGTTGATTAATCCTCGCCGCAGAAGTGTGGAAGATAAAGATTTTTTTGATAAGAATATTGCAATTTATCAACGGCCGGATAATGTGAAGGAAATCAGTTTCGGTAATATTGATCAGCAATCGGTTGTTGAGGCAATTAATTGGGAAATAGTTGAAGATTGGAAACTTTATCGTGATGGTGAGCGCGGCGGAATTAAGGCTTTGGTTGATGAAAAAACTAATTTGACCGGTTTGGAGAATTATAAACGCGGCGGCAATCCTTTATATGAGTTTGCAAGATTTCACCGCAAGTTGATGGAAAAAGAAAACAGAGAAGCAATAAAAAGTAAAATCGAGGCGCAAAATGCTTTTAGAAATGCGGTGATATCTTCGGTTGCATCGGAGGCGGCAAAGCAGCAGCTTGCGCAGGGAAGAAGCCCGATTGATATTATTAATTCACTTTTGAAAGAAGAAGATAATTTGCAGATAGGTGCTGATAAATCAAGTATGCAAATTGAAGATAAGCGAAAGAAATAATTTTTCGGTATTGCAAAATAGTTCCTTGACAGGTTGAGGCATTTGTAATAGCGTGGCGATAGTTTATTTATGTGGGGCTATAGCTCAGCTGGGAGAGCGACAGGTTCGCAATCTGTAGGTCAGGGGTTCGATCCCCCTTAGCTCCACCAGGTTTTTGAGGAACGCAGAAAGCGTTCTTTTTTGTTAGAGAGGAGAGGTGTTATGGTGAAAAAATTTATTTTGGCTTTGGTTTTTGTTTTGCTCCCGATTAGTGTTCATGCGGTGGCATTTACGTGTTTGGAGTTTTATTATGATAAAGATGGGCAAACGCACGCAATAGAGTGTAGATATGCGCATAAAAATCCAGATGTTAAGTGCCATGAGAAAGGCGATTTTTATTGGGATGGTCATAGCTGTCGAAAAATTGAGGTCATTGAGAATTGCAAGAAACAAGGCGGTAGCTGGCGACAAGTTCAACTTCTTCCTGAGTCTGTTTTTGTGAATACATGTATCTGTTCTAAAAATTTGTTGTGGAACGGAAAAAGCTGCACAAATCGTTTGACATCGGAAATGAAACACAATGTTCGTAAAGTTTGGTGTGATTCTTTGCGAAAAGAGGTTAAGGTTTATATACCATCGCAAGCACACTAGGCTTGAGATGTGTAATTTTTTAGCAGATAAGGACTGAAATTTGTGACTGAGAAGCCTTTTCCATCTAGTTCATTCAAGTATTTGGTTGATGAATGTATTAAACCATATAAATGGGCATTTATTTTTTGTCTGCTGCTGGTATTTGCACAAAACGGAATTTTCAATTTGCTGAATTGGCTGTTAGCCTCGGTTGTAGAGAGTATTAAGCAAGGTCCTACAGTTGAGGGATTGCACAGGACATTGTGTTTTGTGGGGATGCTTTTTGTTGCCGATTTTGCTGATGTTTTTTTGTTCAAAATTGCTTTGATGTATCGGCAGAAGAATTTTTATTTTCCGGTGCAGGAACGTGTGTATGGGCGTGCTTTGTCATATATTTTTGGACATTCGGTTAATTATATAGTCAACAAACAAACGGGAACATTGTTGGCTAAGACCAACCAGATTAATTCGATACAAACGACATTTTCTTTGATTATTACGCGATTTTGGGCGCAAATTAGCGATATAAGTATAAAAATTGTGTTGCTCTCACTCATCAATATATGGTTGGGAGTGATTTTTGTGTTATGTGCGGTTTTTGTTGCGGTGGTTAATTATTATGCCAACAAACCAAGTGAGCGGCTTTCTAAGATGCAGGGAAAATCAGAATCTTTGTATGCGGGCTGGTTGGTAGACGTTGTGGCAAATATACGTGCGGTAAAACAGTTTAATCGCTCGGATTATGAAAAGAAGAGGTTATCGACGCTTTTGCAGCAATATATCAAGATTAAGGCCAAAACAATGCTGGTGTGGTTTGCGGCTTTTACAGGTGTCGGGTGTTTTGTACGCTTGTGTTCTGTTGCGTTTTTGACATTTGCAGTTTATTTGTGGAGCAAATCACTGATTGGTGTCGGGGATATTGTTTTTGTTTTGCTGACACTGAATACAGGCTTTATGTGGCTTAGTGAATTGTGTGTTCTTTATCGACAGTTTAGAAACAATATGTCTTATGTGCAGGCGGGGTTGGAGCCTTTTTGTGTGGCTCATGAAATTGTTGATGCTGAGGGGGCCGAGCCGATAAAAATCAAAAATGCGGAAATCGAGTTTAGAAATGTTGGTTTTGCTTATTCGGGGCAAAAGAGGATTTTTGACGGATTTAATTTGAAGATTAAAGGCGGAGAAAAGGTTGGAATTATTGGTTTGTCGGGCAATGGTAAAACAACTTTGATAAATCTTTTACAGCGCGCGTATGATATTGAAGAAGGGCAAATTTTGGTTGATGGGCAAGATATTAAAAATGTTACTCAGCAAAGTTTGCATAAAAATATGGCAATTATACCGCAAGAAACAGTGTTGTTCCACCGTAGTTTGAGCGAAAATATCGGATATGGGCAGAATGTGTCGAACAGAAAAATTGTCAAGGCAGCGCAGAAAGCCTATGCCGATGGCTTTATTAAAGTTTTGCCGGATGGATATGCTTCTATGGTCGGGGACAGAGGTTGCAAACTTTCGGGCGGGGAGAGACAGCGAATTGCAATAGCGCGCGCTTTGTTGCGGAACAGTCCGATTTTGATTTTGGACGAGGCAACTTCGGCTCTTGACAGCAGATCGGAAAGTATTGTTGCCGAAGCGATAGATAATCTTGTTGAGAAACAGACGGTTATTGCAATAGCGCACAGATTGTCAACGCTAAAGAAAATGGACAGGATTATATTTTTGGAAAAAGGCAAAGTTGCTGAAGATGGTACATTTGATGAGCTCAGAAAAAAGAAAAATGGTAAATTTGCTGAGTTGTGGAGATTGCAACAAATAGAGAAAAAAGAGGAGAGAGCATGAAGTTGTTTGAAAAAATTCCGAATATGCGAAAAATTCCAAATAATCCTTTTTTGTTTATTTGGGAGGTTTTGTACGGCGCTCGCACGTGGCTTTTTGTCGGTATGGCTATGGCTTTTTGTTTGCAGTTGATGAAAGTTTTTGTGCCGGTGTTTTTTTCGGATATGATAGACTATTTTGCCTCTGTCACGCCGGAAAAATTTGCATGGTCAAAAATGTGGTTGTTTTTGGCGCT
>JAGCFG010000048.1 GCA_017650255.1 Alphaproteobacteria bacterium
ATGGTCCCCCTGGAGTGGGCAAAACCTCATTGGGACAATCCATAGCCAGAGCAACAGGACGCAGTTTTGTTCGAGCCTCACTCGGTGGCATGAAAGACGAAGCAGAGATTAGAGGTCACCGCAGAACCTACATTGGCTCAATGCCCGGAAAAATCATTAAAGGCATGAAAAAAGCCGGAACTTCAAATCCACTGTTTCTGCTTGACGAAATTGATAAGCTGGGTAGTGATTGGCGTGGAGATCCAAGCTCAGCATTATTAGAGGTTTTGGATCCCGAGCAAAACAATGCTTTCCAAGACCATTATCTGGAGGTTGACTATGATTTGTCAGATGTAATGTTTGTAACCACAGCCAACAGTCTTGATATGCCTCGTCCGCTTTTGGATAGAATGGAGATTATCAGACTTTCCGGCTATACCGAAGACGAAAAAATTGAGATAGCAAAAAGACATTTGCTACCCAAAATCTTTCGCGAAAATGCCGTAAAGCCTGAAGAACTATATATTTCGGATGATGCCGTTCGTGATATAATTCGTTACTACACGCGAGAAGCCGGTGTGCGAAACCTTGAGCGCGAGTTGTCAAACATTGCCCGCAAAGCCATAAAATCACTTTTGATGGAAGAAAAGAAGAATATTCCTCTTAAAGTCAGTGCTAAAAACCTTAACGATTATTTAGGGGTTCGCAAATTTAGCTTTGGCGAGGCCGAGCAAGAAGACCATATCGGTGTTACTACCGGTTTGGCATGGACAGAAGTCGGCGGCGATATATTGTTCATTGAAGCAGTTGATATGCCGGGAAAAGGCAAAGTCTTGCAAACCGGCAAGCTTGGTGACGTGATGAAAGAGTCTATAGAAACGGCTTATTCTGTTGTTCGTTCTCATGCCAAAAAATTGGCTATAGATCCCGAAGTTTTTGAAAAAACAGACATTCACGTCCATGTTCCGGAGGGAGCAACCCCGAAAGACGGACCATCAGCCGGCATTGCCATGTATACGACATTGGTTTCCGTGTTTACCAAAGTGCCAGTTCGCAAAGATGTTGCCATGACCGGAGAAATAACACTTCAGGGAAGGGTTTTACCAATTGGAGGACTAAAGGAAAAGTTGCTTTCAGCTCTTCGCGGTGGTATAAAAACTGTTATTATCCCTAAGGAAAACGAAAAAGACTTGGTAGAAATTCCTGACAATGTCAAAAAAGGACTGAAAATTATACCGGTCTCCGAAGTTGATGAGGTCTTAAAAATAGCTCTTCACCACAATTGCAAATTACCTAAAAAAAGTCGCTTAACCAGCGACTTTTTTTATGATGATTCATACAAATTTTACTAAATAAGTTGCATACTAAGTCAACTTTGTTAGTCTTTGTATACAAAAATTTTAAGGAACCAATGTTATGAAATTGCGTAAATTCTTTTTGTTTTCTGTTGCCGTCATTTTTCCCGCAGTTGCCAATTCTTCTGACGATTCAATTTTATTAGAACAAGCACTTTCATCATTTTCAACCTATAAAGGCATCTCTGTTACGGAAAATGGTGAAAATTTTACGATAAATTTTCCAAAGACGGATACCTTAAAACAATCAACAGATGAAGAAGGAAAAATTATCAATATTTCAGGAACCATTCCATCATATGAGGCAACAGCAACAAAAAGTGGAGATTTTCAAGGAAAAGATAGCTATAAAATAAATACAACCGCAACAGAAGCTTTGCTCTCATATCTTTACCAAAAATTCAAAATTACCGACACCAATGTTACAAAATTTTCTTCCGAATTATACTTTGTTCCTGCCCTACGGTTTATGAAATATATTGACGCAAAAGCCAACGACATAATTTTCAGTTCGGTAGACCAAAAAACAGGACTAAAAAGCGAAATCGGCGCAATAAAACAAGCCAACTTCAAGTCAATTATAAACACAAAAGAGGATAATATATCATATCAAGCCATTGTTGACATAAGAGATATCACTTCAAAAATATTGTTTGTAGATATTATGATTCCGGAATTTATAAGCAAAATATCCGCCACATATGAAAATACCCCTGATATTGACTATTCCAAATTTCCCGCAGATGTTGCATCTATGCAACAGTCTAAGTCAGTTATAGAAATAAAAAATGCTGAATTTTCTATTTTAGGTATTAACGCCAATGCCAGCTTGGGTATGTCCAACAGAATAGAAACCAGCAAAGACAAAATGCGTTTGCAAATAGATGGAAAATTTATTGCAAAAGACATAAAGGTTGGACAATCAATAGGCAACATACCACAAGATATAACTGTCAAATACGAATTAGGTAATATTGACAATGCCCAAGTGCTGGAACTTCAACAATTGCAAAAAAAACTCGAAAAAGCCCAAAGCAATTCTCAAGAAGAACAAAATCTAAAACAAAGTTGTACAGCTGCTGCCGAAAAGGCCATAAAAGATATCAAACTAAAAATTTTGGCAGATGTAAAATATGCCAATGCTTTCGTCAAAATGGACGGTTATTATGAGCAAAAAGGAGATTTTATTGTTGGCAACAGCGACATTACAATAAACAATTTTGATAATCTTTATCCTGATATGACAGAGCAATGCGAAAAAGATAAGCAAACAAATTCCAATGCAATACCAGCTTCTTGTATACAAAATATGACCTCTATGAAATATCGAAAATATATCAAACTAGAAAAACGCACAACCGACACCCAAGGAAACACTATTGACACAGTAAAAATAATAGC
>JAGCFG010000049.1 GCA_017650255.1 Alphaproteobacteria bacterium
CTTATTTTTGACAGATATTGCGGTTTTGTGGAATAATTTACCACTCTTGCCGGCCAAATTGGATGCCCCTTTTCATCATAAGCATAGGCACAACCGTAGATCTCCTTAAAATGCTTGCGGATTGAAGTTCCTTCAATAATCTCTTCATAGCCGGAAGATATCACATAGTGCTCAATATCAAGCTCCAAACGCTTGCCGAAGCGATTAATCCTCTCAAACCACTCCTCAACGCCGGCAAAATATTCAATATTTTTGCCACACTCCGCAAAAACCTTCCTTGAAAGCGGAATTTTTTTCTCTTTTGACATTTTTACAAAATAATACATCGAACTTGTAATTTGGTCGGCATCATTTTGTTTCCACCAAGCGTTAGCCTGCTGCCAAAAAGTTTTTGCGCACATTCCAAACTTCGGAATGAGACAATAATCCTGCATATCACTGGTACTCAAAGTGCCGTCAAAGTCATAAATCATGGCAACTTTCAACTTTTTCACCATTTGCATTTTCTCCGCTTGCTATTTTCTTGAGCATACTCTATAACACAAATAAGTTAATAAATTATATAAATGGAGAAAACAATGCCTGCTACAACTATGGACCAACTGGTATCTTTATGCAAACGTCGCGGTTTTATCTTTCAAAACGCCGATATATACGGCGGTTTACAAGGCGTTTATGACTACGGTCCTTTGGGAGTTGAACTCAAAAACAACCTCAAAGCCGCTTGGTGGCGTTCAATGGTCTATGAAAGAGACGATGTTGAGGGGCTCGATTCTGCCATTTTGACAAACCAAAAAGTTTTACACTATTCTGGGCACGAAGATACTTTTTCGGACCCAATGGTCGACTGCAAAAAGTGCAAAGGCCGTTTTCGCGCCGACCACATCAACGGCAAATGCCCAAATTGCGGCTCTACGGATTTAACCGAGCCTAGACCGTTTAATTTAATGTTCAAAACTGCAATCGGTCCTGTCGATGACGGTTCATCATTCGGTTATCTGCGCCCCGAAACAGCACAAGCAATCTTTACACAATTCAAAAATGTCATCGATTCTACCTCGCGCAAACTGCCTTTCGGAATTGCGCAAATCGGCAAATCTTTTCGCAACGAGATTACCCCGCGCAATTTTATCTTTCGTGTACGCGAGTTTGAACAAGCAGAATTGGAATTTTTTATTGAGCCCGGCGAAGACGAAAAATGGCACGAAATTTGGAAAGAAAACCGAATTCAATGGTGGATTGACCAAGGTTTGAAAAAAGAACACATGAACATCTATACAACTCCGAAAGAAGATTTGGCTCACTACGCCAAAGCCTGCTACGATATAGAGTATCAGTTCCCGCATGGTATGGAAGAGCTGGAAGGTATTGCTAACCGCACCGACTATGATCTTGGCAACCATACCAAGGCTCAAGAAGAAATGAATTTAACTTCTCATTGTCACAAAAATCCCGATTCTACGCAAAAGCTATGCATTATGGATGACAACAACAAATGGGTTGTTCCTTTTGTTATTGAGCCGTCAATGGGTATTGATCGCGGTGTCTTGGCTGTTATGACCGAGGCCTATACCGAAGAAGATTTAGGTGAGGGCAACAGCCGTATTGTCTTAAAGCTGAAAAAACATCTAGCTCCGATTAAAGTTGCGGTAATTCCGCTCAAAAAGAATAATGAGCAAATTATGAGCAAATGCCATGAGATCAAAAAGAATTTGCTCAAACTCGGTATTGGCCGTGTAGCCCTTGAAAATACCGGTAATATAGGCAAAGCTTATCGCCGACATGATGAGATTGGTACACCGCTTTGCATAACAGTCGATTTTGAAACCATTGAGCAACAGCCGGAATCAGTTACTATCCGCGACCGCGACACCATGGAACAGCATCGTGTTAATATCGCCGACTTACCGAACTATTTGCGAGAATATTTTTTATAAATATACTTGTTGACACTTTTTGATTGTAATTATCAATGAAAATGCTAATATTTCCAAAATTTAATGAATTAAGGTTAAAACAATGCTGGATATAAAATTTATTGCTGAAAACACACAACTGGTAAAAGAAGGATTTGCCAAGAAAAATTTTGATATTGATGTAGATGGACTGCTCACTCTGCACAAAAGAGTTAATCAGCTCAAAACTTCTTCTCAAGCCATGGCAGAAGAAAAAAATCGTTTGAGCAACTCCATAAAATCCGCCAGCCCTGAAGAACGCCCAAACATAATCGCCAAAAGTCGTGAATTGGGCGAACAGTTGAAAGCAGAACAAGAAAAGCTTGCCGCAGAACAGGCAAAATTTGACGACATTATGTGGCGCTTGCCAAATCTACCCTCTCCGCAAAGTCCGGTCGGTGTTGATGATACTGAAAACGTTGTCGTCCGTAAAGTTGGAGATATACCTCATTTTGATTTTGAACCCAAAGATCACGTTGAACTTATGGAAATAAACGGCTGGACAGAGTGTGAGCGCATCGCCAAAGTTTGCGGTTCACGCAGCTATGCCATCACCAATGAGTTGGCTCGCTTGGAACTGGCAATGCATCTCTACGTTATGGATAAGCTTGCCGCCAATGGTTTCAGAGTTATCACTGTTCCGTCACTTTCCAAAGAAAAACCCTTATACGGACAAGGTTATCTTCCTTTTGCCAAAGACGAAATATATTATATGCCGCAGGACGATATATATCTTTCCGGCACTGCGGAACTGATATTGAATTCTTTACGTGCAGATGAACTTTTGACCGAAAATGATTTGCCGATTCTCTATGCCGGATTTTCTCCTTGTTTCAGACGCGAGGCCGGAGCCGCCGGAAAGGACACTCGTGGTTTGACCAGAGTTCACCAATTTATGAAAACCGAGCAATTTGTAATTTGTAAGAATGATGTCAACGAAAGCGAAAAATGGCACCAAAAATTGTTGCAGATTTCCGAAGAAATTTTGCAGGATTTTGAGTTGCCCTACCAAGTGCTGGAAGTCTGCACCGGTGATATGGGGGCACCAAAATATCGGCAATATGATTTGGAGGCATGGGTTCCGAGCCAAAATTGTTACCGCGAAACACATAGTTGCTCAAATATAACCGATTGGCAGGCCCGCCGCACCAATTTGCGTTATCGCGACAATGCTGAGGGCAAAGTTCGTTTTGTTCACACATTGAACAATACCGGTATTGCAACTCCGCGTGCGTTGGTTCCGTTTTTAGAAAATCATCAGCAAGCCGATGGCTCAATTCGCATACCGCAAAAACTGCAGCCGTATATGATGGGAAAAACTTTCATCAAAGGTCAAAAATAATAAAAATGGCTCTTTCAAAGAGCCATTTTTTCTTCTTTGTCTTGTAATTTTTTTATGTTGTTTTATTTTATTTAGCATTGAGGAGAATTATAAATGAAATTAAACAGTAAAAAATTGAAGGTAGTAATTTTCGATTGGGACGGTACTTTGGCGCAAAGTGATACTCCCAGAGTTTATGCAATAAACCAAGTCCTGCAAGAATATCAAATGCCATGTTGGGAAAAAGTAAAAAATCAGCGAGACGAAATGCTTTCCTTCTTGGATAATTTTCCTAATATATTCGGCCCAAATGCCGGCTCTGCCTATACAAAATTTTGTAAATATTATTTAGATGTAGTCAAAAACAACATCAAAAGCTACCCAAAAGCAGATTCTCTTATCAAATTTTTTCGCACAAAAGGTATCAAAGTTGCCATTATGACCAACAAAGACAGATCCTTGCTGGAGTTTGAACTTCCGCTTTTGTACC
>JAGCFG010000050.1 GCA_017650255.1 Alphaproteobacteria bacterium
GTTATGGGCGGGCGCGTACCGGAATAAAATTTCAGGATATTGAAAATCCTAAAAACATTTATGAAACGATTTTAAAAATATATAATGATGTGAACAAGGAAGTTTGAGATGAATGACGAAGTTTTGTTAGAATTAAAGCCAAAGTTTAATCGCTGGGAGATACTTATTCTGTGGCTATTTGCCTCTTATGCATCTGTATTCGTTTACATAACATTATTTGCTATAATCGCGCTTGTTCGTAGAAATCCAAATGCTACCATGTCTTGTGGAGGATATTTTATTACTTTATGCACATATGGTTCAATTTGGGTAACGTGGAAGGTTTTTGTTATTAAAAGAAACTATAAAGCAACGACATACAGAGTTTACCGAGATAGAATCCAGTTTGATGAAGGATTTATCGATCACAAAAACACAGTAATTAAAATGTCTGATATAAAAGAAGTTCAGTTGTCTCAAGGAATTTTTCAAAAAAAAGAAAAAATCGGTTCTATTAGTTTTGTTACGCCTGCTAATAATTCAAACCATCGGAGGGAACGAACAGGAATAGAATTTAAGGATATTGAAAATCCGAAAATTGTTTATGAAATGATAGGAAAAATATATGCTAATCAAAATAATAAGTTTGATGCGGATAGCGAAGTTCTATTGGAAATTAAGCCAAAGTTTGTCCCTTGGATGCAAAATATATCCGGATGGGTGGGAGCATTAATTTTTTGCTTTACATTAGGAATAGCTTTGGCAGTATTCCCCAGTGCAATAGTTATGCGTGTTTTCAATATTCCTCCTTCGATGACCTATTGGGTATATTTTTTGGTGTTGTGCTTGTTGGGCAAAATTTGGGTGGTATTGAGAAATTTAGTTATCAGAAAGGAGTATGAAGAAACACTATATAAAGTTTATCGCGATAGAATAGAAGTTGAAAATAAATTCTTTATACCAACGTATTACGTGATAAAAATGGCTGATATAAAAGAAATAAATTTAGAGCAAGGCTTTCTGCAAAGAAAAATAGGATTTGGAGGAATTAGTTTTGTGACAGCGGCAAACAGTTATGCAACAGCAACCGGGGGGTATTTTAAGGATATTGAAAACTCTAAGGATGTTTATGATACAATCAAAAAAATATATGATTATGTAAATGGGAGAATTTGAGATGGATAATGAAGTTTTGATGGAAATAAAACCAACGTTTAACCGCTGGAAAATAGAGACAATTGAATGGCTTCAGGCTGTACCTTTCGTGTCTATATGTGTTTTTCCAGTGTTATTTATTGCGATTTCGCTTGAGAGATTTCAGCCTGCCAACGTGACTTGGGGATTATATTTTTTTACTTTATGTGTATTCGGCCTGTTTTGGGTGAAGTTCTGGAGTTTTCTTGTCAGAAAGAACTATGATGTTACAGTGTATAAAACCTATCGTGACAGAATTGAATTTGAAGAAGGTTTTATTAATCATAAATATACTGTAATTAAAATGGCTGATATAAAAGAAATTCGTTTAACTCAAAATTTTCTGCAAAGAAAAGTTCGACTTGGAACTATTAGTTTTGTAACTGCTGCAAACACTTATCCGACAGCAACAGGAATTTGTTTTAAGGATATTGAAAACTCGGCTGATGTTTATGCTGAGATCAAGCAACTGCATGAAGATTGTGCTGTGTCAAAAAAAATAGAAAAGGATAAGAGGGGAAGCCGTTAAAAATTATTCTCCGAAGAATTGCACTTGTTTTTCCATGTATCTTTTCTTTTTTATGCAGGGAAAATTTGATACAATGTATTTATAACGCGGGCAATTTTTGTCGTGGTCGTTAATTATGCCACAGGCCTGCAGGTGAGAATATACGGTTATTGTGCCAAGATATTTAAAACCGCGTTTTTTCAAGTCATTACTGATTTTGTCGGACAAGCCATTGCTGACAGGTATATAGCCGTCATTGTGGCGGTCGTAGAGAATGGTTTTTCCTTCCGAATATTGCCAAAGATAGTTGCAAAAACTGCCGAATTCTTTTCTTATGTTTTGAAAACATTGCGCGTTGTGAATGATTGCGGCAATTTTGCGGGGACTTTTTATCATGCCGTCGGTCTGCATAATTTTTTCAATGTCTTTTTCGTTATATTTTGCAACTTTGTCGTAGTCAAAACCATCGAAACAACGGCGGAAAATTTCACGTTTGTTTATCATCATATTCCAATTCAGGCCGCACTGCATAACCTCCATCATCAAAAACTCGAACTGTTTGCGGTCGTCGTGAAGGGGAATTCCCCATTCCGTATCATGATATTTTATATTTGCGGCAGAAGTGTCGCCCCAGTTGCAATATGACATTTTTATACCCCGTAAAACAAGGGCTCCCAAAAATGAGGAGCCCTTATATTTGTTTTATTGACGCAAAGTTGCGCCGGTTTTTTGCCCTACTTCAGAGATAACTTTTTTCATCAAACCGTCCAAATCTTGGTCTGTAAAACTTTTATCTTTCGGTTGAAAAGTTATGCTCAAAGCAATTGATTTTTTATCTTCGGGCAAATTTCCGCCCTCGAAAACATCAAAAATCCTGACATCGGCGATATATTCTCTGTCCGCATTTTTGGCAGCGGCGAGAATGTTTGCAGCAGGAACATCTTTGTTCACAACAAATGCCAAATCTTTATCAACCGATTGCAGATTGTGGAGTTCAAGTTTCTTTTTGCTCTTGCCGTTGTTGGCGCGCGGAAGAGGAATGTTGTCCAAAAAGACCTCAAAAGCCACAACCCGACATTTGATGTCATAAACCTTCAATACCAATGGGTGAATTTCGCCAAAATAGGCAATTACATTTTTGCCCAAACGCAAAGTTCCGCTGCGACCTGGGTGATAATATTCCGGTGCATCGGTGGTAATTTGTGCGCTGTCCCAAGGACCGTTGGCAGCGGCAATGGCGGCAATAGCGTCGGCTTTGGCGTCAAAAACATCGTAAGCACGCTCGTTTTTGAGCCAATGTTTTTGTGAAGTCATGCCGCAACGAATACCGCCAGCAACAATACCTTCTTCTTGCGGACGGCGGCCATAAAACTCCGGTCCAACCTCAAACAAACTGATGTTGTTTTCACCGCGGGCAATATTATTGTGTGCCGCAATCAAGAGATTTGGCAGTACGGATGGGCGCATTTCGTCAAGCTCGGAGGCAATCGGGTTCATCAGCAAAACCGGCTCTTTACCTTTGCGGAAAGGCTTGCAGAGTTTGGAATCGGTAAAGCTCCATGTAACGCTCTCATACATGCCGCGCAAGGCAAGCTCGTGTTTTACGGTGACTAAACGTTGTTGTTTCGGGGTAAAGGTTTGTTTGGGGAACTCATCGCTTGGCATTGAAACTGCCGGAATATTGTCAAGTCCAACCATACGGACAACTTCTTCGACCAAATCGGCCTCAAACTCTATGTCGCCGCGCCATGTCGGAGAAATTGCCTCAACTGAATTGCCTTTGTCGGTCAATTTGAAACCCAAAGCAGTCAAAATGCGGAGAATCTCCTCTTTGCTGACATCTATACCGGCAAGAGTTTTGACACGTTCATAACGCAAGGTTACCGGCTGAGCGCAATAGTTTTCTTGTCCGCATACAACAATCTCGGAAGCCTCACCACCGCAGATATCAAGTATCAACGAGGTAGCATAGTCTGAGCCCATAACATTGGAATTGGGGTCAACCCAGCGCTCGTAACGATAGCGAGAATCGGACTCAATTTGGAAATGACGTCCGGTGCGGGCAATACATTCGGGTTTGAAAGTGGCACTCTCAAGCAGAACATTGGTTGTATCTGCAGAACAGCCTTTGGCAATTCCGCCCATTATACCGCCCAAACATTGAACTCCTTCAGCATCGCAAATACCAAGGCTTTTGGTATCAAGTTTATACTCTTTTTCTTCCAATGATATAAACGGCTCATTTTCTTTGGCCATACGAATGACTAAGTCACCGGTCAGCTTGTCGGCATCAAAAACATGGAGAGGACGAGCCAAGTCGTAGTTCAAATAGTTGGTGACGTCAACCAGTGGGGAAATAGAGTGCAAGCCGATTGCGGACAAACGGTCTTTCATCCATTTCGGGGTTTCGGCATGGTTGTTCACACCCTTGATATAGCGTCCGGTATAAACAGGGCATGCATCATAATCTTCGACAGTAATTTTTATCGGACAAGCAAATTTTGCTTGCGGCTTTTTAATTTCGAGCGGTTTTAGGGTGCCTAGACCGGAGGCGGCCAAGTCGCGCGCAACTCCTCTGACACCGAGACACTCGGCTCTGTTTGGGGTAATGGAAATTTCTATCACCGGATCAATTGCCAAAACTTGTGCGGCAGGAACACCAATCGGGGTATTTTCCGGAAGTTCGATAATGCCACTATGGTCGTCACCGATGCCGAGCTCTTTTTCGGAGCAAAGCATACCAAAACTTTCTACCCCGCGAATTTTTCCAACAGTCAATTTTTCGTTATAGCTTGGAATTGTTACGCCAACCGGAGCAAAAACACCGATGGTTCCAAGTTTGACATTGGGTGCACCGCAAACAACTTGAAGAAGTTCTGAGCCATTATTGACTGACAACAAGTGCAAGTGATCGGAATCCGGATGCATTTCACATTTTTCAACTTTTGCAGTGACAAAGCCTGTCAAAGCGGCGGCAGGATTATATACTTCTTCAACCTCCAAGCCGATTGAGGTCAAACGCTCGGCAATTTCTTCTACGCTTGCCGTTGTATCAAGATGTTCTTTTAACCAAGATAATGTGAATTTCATCGTGCCAATCCTCCGTTATTGCTAAGTCCGCCGGTCATTGAAGATGTGTCAAGCGGAACAAATCCATAGTGTTTTAACCAGCGTAAATCCGACTCGAAAAATGTGCGCAAATCGGGAATACCATATTTAAGCATTGCCAAACGGTCTATCCCCATACCGAAAGCAAATCCCTGATATTCATCGGGATCAATACCACCGGCGAGCAAAACTTTTGGGTGAACCATGCCGCAACCCAAAATCTCGAGCCAATCGTCGCCCTCACCTATTTTCAACTCATCTTTTCCTTTGTGGCAGCCGATATCCATTTCGGCACTTGGTTCGGTGAACGGAAAATATGATGGGCGATAGCGAACTTTGATGTTGTCAACCTCAAAAAACGCTTTTACAAAGTCATACAAGCAACCTTTCAGGTGCGCCATAGATGTTGTTTTATCAATTACCAATCCCTCTACTTGGTGGAACATTGGAGTATGGGTTGCGTCAAAGTCACTGCGATAGGTGCGTCCGGGAGCAATGATACGAATTGGAGGCTTTTTGCTTTCCATGGTGCGAATTTGAATGCCAGAAGTGTGGGTACGAACAACAAAACTATCGTCAAAATCTGGACTGTCAGGATTGGCAATATAAAATGTGTCTTGCATTTGGCGCGCTGGGTGATTTGCAGGCATATTCAGCGCATTAAAATTATGGAATTGGTCTTCAATATCAGGACCTTCGGCAACATCAAAACCCATCTGCCCAAAAATAGCAGCAACTTCTTCATAAATTTTTGAAACAGGATGAAGACGGCCTTGAGTTTCCGGACGAACCGGCAAGGTTACATCTACTCTCTCGGTTGCAAGTTTTTTATCAAGCTCTTGCTTTTCCAGTCCCATTTTTTTGTTCTCGATGGCTTTTTCGACATTGGTTTTCAAAACATTGAGAATTTTTCCGGCAGAAATTTTTTCTTCCAGAGGAAGAGTGCCGAGAGATTTCATTTTTTCGGTAATTAAACCTTTTTTACCAAGCGCAGATACTCTCACATCTTCGAGAGATTTTATATCTGCGGCGGCAGAGATTTGTTGTAACAAATCGTTTTCTAACTGTTGTAAATTTTCCATAATTTTTTCCCATCAAAATAAAAAAGAGTCTGACCTGATTGCTCAAGCAGACTCTTTATCTTTTTGCATTATAAAATTGCTTATTTCAAAGCGTCCTTAGCTTGCGCAACTAACTTGGCAAAAGCCTCGGGCTCCTTAAATGCGATATCGGCCAATACTTTACGATCAAGCTCAATACCTGCTTTATTGAGCCCGTTCATAAATCGGGAGTATGTCATATCGTTAAGTCTGGTTGCTGCACTAATGCGTTGAATCCAGAGCATGCGGAAGTTTCTCTTCTTTGCACGTCTGTCGCGATAGGCGTATTGCAAACCTTTTTCAACTTTTTCTACTGCTACTCTAAATACGTTTTTGGAACGACCGCGGTAGCCTTTCGCCATTTCAAAAATTTTTTTGTGGCGAGCGCGCGCCGTTACACCTCTTTTTACACGAGACATTTAACTATCCTCCTACAAATATGGCAAAAATTGTTTAACAATCTGGACATCGGCGGTATCAACCATTGTGGTGCCGCGCGCTTGTCTTTTCATTTTTTGAGTTTTGCAGAAGAGACAGTGTCTCTTTTTGGCAAAATTTCTTTTTAATTTGCCGGTTCCGGTAACGCTAAAGCGTTTTTTGACCGCACTTTTTGTTTTCATTTTTGGCATTTTGCTTCCCTTTCTAAAAAATATTTGGATGCGATAAACGGCAACAGGCATGCCTTTTAGCCTGTTTACCGAGATTAACGGAAAGGGTTTATACATTATAAATCGAGACTTGTCAAGGGGTTTTTGTGAGAGCAAAAAAAGAGCCTTTCCCCTTGCGGAGAAAAGCTCTTGAAAAATTTCTTATAGAACTCACAGAACTCCCTGATTTTTTAAGAGGTAAGTTCTCAGCTCAGAATTGTTGAGAACTAAAACCGTCCATTCAGGGAAGGTCAAGTCTTCCCATCTCAGGAAGTTGTCCGTCCATGCCTTCCAGTCAGACCCATTTGACGGATCTGCCTTGTGGAGAATGACATTCTTGTCCAATTTCTTACCATGTGAATGGTAAGTCTTATATTGGGCAAGCGTCAAGATCATTTGTGTCCGAGGACACAGATCTTTCTCTTTCTCCAGCATACGGCGGAACAGGCCTCCTTCGTCATTTCGACTTGCCTTGGTGAGGCAATATTGGGAATACTCGTGAAGAGCTTCAAAAAGCTGTTCTCTGTCTTCTTCTCCCTCAACCAGTTCAGCGACGTTGCTTTTGGCGCCGTTGCGACGAACCTGATCAAAGAAGAGGATTTTACCTTCCGGATCATTTGACGTATACAAGGCCTCCATCACCTTCCAGGGGAAGGTGCACTTGGCATTGAAATATTCAACAATCCAAAAGCGCTTAGCTTTAATGCACTCCACAATTTCTTCAGGGGTTGGCTTGAACCCTTCTTCCAACATTATGTAAGCAATAACTTGTGTAGTAAAGTTATGCTTCCAAATGTTGTGTTGGACCTCAGGACTGAAATCATTTATATTCCAGTTCTCACGGCAGTCACATAAAAAGTTGAAGAGTTCTTCCTGATCCTTGTCGGGAAAGGTGGATGTTCTGTAGTTTCTCATAAAGGCAAACTTTGCCTTTCTTGAGACTAGGTGGAGAATTTCCCACTTGTCTGCCTCGAGATATTTTTCCCCTATCCACCTATCATAGTAGTATGGGGAAAGGAGGAGTTTCGCCACACGGGCGGGGCAGATACTAGCCCATATCCAGAAGAACAATGGGTTAGTGATTAACACTACCTCAAATCCTCTCAGAATTTTTTTTGCAAAATTCTTGATATTAGAGTTAGAGTTTGAGTTGTTGTTTTCTTTTGTGCCATTGTTGGTCACATTTTCTTCTCTTTTCATTTTTTTAATTTTTAAATGAAATTGCCCGCGGCTCCAGCAGACAAAAACTAAAGTTTATATACGAGGGAACCAAAAACTCGCAGTCCCTAATATACAATCCACGTTCAGCCTTTATTATTCCCTTTAGAGCAGAACTCTTTATAAGAAATTTTTATGACATAATAGTAGAAAATATATAATTAGAAAACAGATATAAGGTAGCATATTTTTGCGCTTTTGTCAATTTTTTTGAAAAATGAAGAAAGTCAGAAAATTAAATGTCATGCCTCCGAGGACAAATGCTTGAGGTCAAGATATCTTGCGTTTTTGTTTTTTTAAGTCGAAGATCCCTTGATTTTTTGCTAAAGGCAAAAAAAGGGATGACTTTAGTTAAGTGGGCTGACAGTTTCAATGGATTGCTTCGTCGCTAATGCTCCTCGCAATGACGAAAAATAGCTTCCGTTTTTGTTTTTTTAAGTCGAAGATCCCTTGACCAAAAACTGCGTTTCTGGAGGGATGACATTAATTTTAAATGGCACCTTAAAAAAATTCAGTCTACAAAAAAATAAGCTCTCAAGATTATGTGTAATAAAGCAATATAAATATTGCATAGTACGATGTTCTAAGATATATCTGGCTAATAATTATAGGAGTTTAGTCAGGATGATTTTTAATCAGTTTGAGCGTTTGGTTGCCCGTCGTTATTTGAAAGCCAAGCGGAAAGAAGGTTTTATTTCGGTTATTACCGGTTTTGCTTTTACGGGGATTGCTCTCGGTGTTGCTACTTTGATTATTGTTATGTCGGTTATGAACGGCTTTAGAAATGAGCTGTTGGGCAGAATTTTGGGCATTAACGGTCATATCGGGATTATTGCAAATTTTGCTCAGCCGTTTAATAATTACGAGCAGGCAATTAAAGATATTGCGCAAATTGATAACGTAAAACTGGTTTCTCCGATGATTGAAAAACAGCTTTTGGTGTCTTCGGGCAGAGCTGCAGAAGGTGCTATGGTGAGAGGATTGCGGCTTGAAGATATGCTTGCAAAAGATACCATAAGCAAAGGGCTTGCGGGGATTGATTTGGACGAGTTTACTGAAAATAATGTGCTGGTCGGGTATAGATTGGCGCAGAAAATGGGGTTGGTTCCCGGTGATGAAATTACGCTTATCTCGCCAAACGGCAAAATTACCGCCTTTGGCACTGTACCGCGGATGAAATCTTATCGCATTGCCGGAACATTTGACTTGGGCATGTATGAATATGACGCAAATTTTATTTTTATGCCTTTGGAAACGGCGCAAACTTATTTTGGACTGGGTAACAGTGTAACAAATATTGATGTTACCTTAAGTCATCCGGAGTTTTTGTCGCAGACAAAACAATATATCAGACAAGCAATAGGGCCAGACGCTTATATTATGGATTGGAAACAGTCTAATGCAGCCTTTTTCAATGCTGTTGATGTTGAGAGAAATGTGATGTTTATTATCTTAACACTGATAATTTTGGTAGCGGCATTTAATATTATTACCGGTTTGATTATGTTGGTAAAGGACAAAGGCAGAGATATTGCAGTATTGCGCAGCATTGGCGCCACAAAGGGAATGATTATGCGCATATTTTTTATGGATGGTGCATTTATCGGAGTTGTGGGAACTTCTATCGGCTTGCTGTTAGGAGTTTTGTTCTGCAAAAATATCGAAAGCATCAGGCAGTTTTTGCAAAATATTTCGGGCAAAGAGCTTTTTTCGGCAGAAATTTATTTTCTATCGAAGTTGCCGGCGCAAATTGATGTTGCCGAGGTTACAACTATTGTGCTGATTTCTTTGCTGCTGTCATTTTTGGCAACACTTTATCCGGCTTGGAGAGCCGCAAAAATGGATCCGGTGGAGGCTTTGCGTTATGAATAGAAATGTTATTTTAAGTCTTTCCGATATTTGTAAAAATTTTACTCAGGGTTCGCAAAAGCTGGAAGTTTTGCGCGGAGTTAATCTTGATATCGGACAGGGAGAAATTGTTGCTTTGATCGGACCGAGTGGCTCGGGAAAATCTACAATGTTGCAGATTGCCGGACTTTTGGAAACTCCGACAAGCGGAAGAATTTTGCTCAACAATCAAGATTGCGCAAAACAAAGTGATGCTGTCAGAACTATGCTGAGACGTGAGTATTTGGGGTTTGTTTATCAATATCACAATTTGCTTCCGGATTTCAGCGCACTGGAAAATGTTGTGTTGCCGCAACTTATTGCCGGAAAGAAAAAGTCTTTGGCAGAAGACAGGGCAAAATGGTTGCTCGAAAAAATGAAACTTGATAACAGGCTGTCACACAGACCGGCAGAGCTTTCGGGCGGCGAACAACAGAGAGTTGCCATTGCACGTGCTTTGGCAAATACACCAAAACTTCTTTTGGCCGACGAACCGACGGGAAATTTGGATCCTAGAACAGCTGACCTTGTTTTTGACGCATTATTGAATATTATAAAAGAGACCGGTTTGGCTGCGCTGGTTGCCACACACAATATGGAGCTGGCAAAAGCTATGGACAAGCAGGTTTCGCTGCAAAACGGAAAATTGGCCGAGATGGGAATTTCCGGACTTATCGGTGGTAAAACTTTTTATTAAAAGGAAAAAAATTATGAAATATTTTGTTGTTATGACTGCTGCTTTATTTGCTTTTTCGTGCAATACCGAGGCAAAATTTAATCCCCCGGATAATTATGTAACCAATTCTCAGGTTGAGGCCATGCGCCAGATAAGTATGTATGACCAAGACAAGGACGGGCGCCTTGATGTTGAGGAATTTGATAAGAAAAAAGGCGCAAAAGTTACCCGTGATACAAGACGCCAAATCAGACGCGCAAAAAAAGAGGGCACTTATCAAGAGCCCAGCGAGCAGTTTAAAACCATTGATACTGATCAGGACGGATATGTTACCTATCAGGAATTGGAAACATATATAAGAAACCAAACCCGCAAAACAAAAGGTAAAATTGAATATTATTAAAACATATTCTTTTGAAGATTTTGTTTGATGTCCTTAAGCTCGGCAATAATATTGCTGAGCTTTTCCGAATCTATGAGAGAAGAATTTTCGCTGATAACAGGTTGGTCTTCTTCTTTTTCGAAAAAGTCTTCCTGTATTGTATCACCGACAAAAAACTTTGTTCCTTTTTCTTTGAAAAGTTTTTGGACGCCTTCGATTGTGTAGCGTTCTTCGTGCAAAAGGTGTTGAATGCACTCCAGCAATTTGACATCATCGGGGCGATAATAACGGCGGCCGCCACTCATTTTGATTGGCTTCAGTTGAGAAAATTTGCTCTCCCAAAAACGCAAAACATGTGTGCCGACGCCGAGTTTGTCGGCAACTTCGGCAATGGTACGAAAAGCAGATTTTGACTTATTTATAACCATGGCTCGGCCTTATTTTTTATTGATATTGTTTCTCATAATTTGAGAAGGTTTGAAGGATATTACCTTTCTGGCTGAGATAACTGCATCAACTCCGGTCTTTGGGTTGCGTCCGATGCGAGGATTTTTTTTGCGGACAAGAAATGTTCCGAAAGAAGAGATTTTTACAGAATTTCCATCAGCAAGCTCTTGTGAAATCTCAGAAAGTATCATATCTAAAATTTCTTCTGAAACTTTACGTGACAGGCCAATTTCTTGATA
>JAGCFG010000051.1 GCA_017650255.1 Alphaproteobacteria bacterium
ATATGCTGCAACATTTTTTGCTCATGAATAACGCCGACCGACACAACAACAAGTTCTATGTTTTCTTTTTTTTGCAGATTTTCTATGAATTCCTGATTAATTTTTTCTGCAACTTCATCAGAAATGATGATTTTTTTAATTTTTTCTTCGCTCATTTCTTGGCAGCCTTTTGCTTTCTTAAATTATCAAAATATTCTATACGCTTTTTGATTTCTCGCTCAAAACCGCGTTCTACCGGACTGTATAATTTAACCCTTTTCATGCCCTCGGGAAAATAGTCTTGTCCGGAAAAACCGTCTTCTAAGTCTTGGTCATAGATATAACCATCGCTATACCCGAGTTTTTTCATCAGTTTCGTCGGAGCATTCAAGATATGTTTCGGGGGCATTAGCGAGCCGGTTTTTTGAGCCAATTCAAAAGCTTTGTGCATGGCCTTGTACACACTTGCAGATTTTGGAGCCGTTGCCAAGTAGGCAACCAACTGCATTACTGCCAAATCTCCCTCTGGAGAGCCAAGCCTTTCATAAGTTTTCCAACAAGATATGGCTTGATTTACTGCATTTGGATCAGCAAGCGAGACGTCTTCTATGGCAAAACGGGTTAAGCGGCGCAATAAATATTTGGCATCTTCGCCGGAGTTTAGCATGCGTGCGGTCCAATAAAGTGCGGCATCAACGTCGGAACCGCGCAGCGACTTGTGAACAGCCGATATCAGGTTGTAGTGTCCGTCGCGTCCTTTGTCATATACCGGAGCGCGGGAACGAATTATGTTGATAATGTTGTCTTTGTTGAAAATTTCGCCTTCTTTTGCATAATTAAACACGCTTTCAGCCATATTCAAAATATAGCGCCCGTCGCCGTCGGCTGTGGCTTTCATAAATTCTCTGGCTTCTTCATCTACCGGAAGTTTTCTTCCCATTTCTTTTTCGGCACGTTGGAGCAAAATTTCAAAATCGTCAGAGTTCAGGCGGTTCAGCACAAAAACCTGACAGCGCGAAAGCAAAGCCGCGTTTAGCTCAAAAGAAGGATTTTCGGTTGTGGCACCGACAAGAATTATGGTTCCGTCTTCAACATAGGGCAAAAAACCGTCTTGCTGCGATTTGTTAAAGCGATGAATTTCATCTACAAACAACAAAGTTCCTTTGCCTTGCGAAGCACGGCGGTCTATGGCATATTGAAAAACACGTTTCAGATCGGAAACACCGGAAAATACTGCGGAAATTTGTTCAAAATAAAGATTTGTATGCTCGGCAATCAGTCTTGCTATTGTTGTTTTTCCGCAACCGGGAGGTCCCCAAAGGATGAACGAGCTGATTTTTCCAGATTTAACCATTCTGCCCAAAGGCGAATCGTCACCGACAATATGGTTTTGCCCGACAACTTCTGATAAAGTTTGCGGTCTTAAGCGGTCTGCCAAGGGGCGTTTTATTTGATGAGAAAAAAGAGTATCTTCCATTTTTTACCTAGCGTTCATAGCTTTTTTGTTTGTTGAAAGGATTTTGTTGTTGTTTTTCACGTTTGCGATTTTCGAGTTCGCGGCGCTTGCGCTCTTCTATCACCTGTCTAAGCTCTTCTTTGTTGGCGCGGTTTTGTTCGCGTATATACTCGAGCGCTTCTTTATCTTTTGCCGGAGCATCGTTTTTGTGGTGAATTTTGGTATATATCTTTTTGCCGATTTTGACCAAATCTTCGGTACTCATACCCTTAAAACCGCCAACATTCCAGACGCCGAACTCCTTGTTGTTGCCCAAAAAAAGCTCGGTAATATCAATGCCAATTCCTTTGAATTTCTTTTTTTCTTTTTTGGGAGCCAAAATTTTTTTGAGTTCTAGCGGTGTTGGCGGATGCCCCAATGCTTGGGCAATTTGTTCGGGTGTAATTATGCATGAGCTTAAATCAAGCTCCATAATATTTACTCCGGTAAAGTCTACCCCGCTAAAATCTACACCGCGCAGGCTAACACGTCGCAAGTCAATTTTTTTCAAATCAAGCATTGTGAGATTAATTTTGGTCAAATCGAGCTTGTGCGGATAATATTTTGCGACAAATTCTATCAGCTGCTGCAACTCTTCTATTGTGAGGTCATCAGCCTCTATATCGAGCAATATTGCATCTTGAAACACTGCATCGGTCAAGACAACATTGTTCATTATGGCACCGGTAAAATTGGTTCCGATTAACTGCGCTCTGGAAAAAGTTGCACCGGACAAGTCTGCATTTGAAAGGTCGGTATTTGTGAGGTTAGCATTTGAAAAATCTGCTCCGCGCAAATCTGAACCGGAAAAATTTACACCACTCAAATTGGCAAAAGAAAAGTTAGCATCTTGCAGATTTTCGTTATTGAACTGTCCGTTTTCCAAGTTTTTGCCGTTAAACTCAATATTCAGCAGAGGCAAAGGCTCTTCTGCCGCATTGTTGGAAACAGCGTGCCAACTGCCATCATCAGCATTTTCATATCTGTTCTGATTGTCTTTTTTGGGAAAATAGTCTTTTTCTATGTCTTCGTGAGGAGGAAAATCTTCGTCAGCTTCAAGCTCTTGGTCTTCTATCGGAGGCAAAGGCTCAGTCGCAGCCATTTGGGCGAGAGTTTGTTCCCTAATGGCTTTCAGCGCGGCGATTTTTTTTGTTCTTTTAGACATCGGACATTTTCCAAGATGGTTTGACTATTATGATATTAGCTTATTTTTTTTGTTTTTACAAACTTTTTATGCAAAATCGTCAATATTTTCGGCAAAAATAATTTCTTTGGCAACATCATAAGCAAAACCGGCGCGAATTATGGTTACCAAGTCTTTTTGGCGATTTTGTTTACGGCTTTCTTCGTCGGGGCGAAAAGGCCCTATTTTCTTTTTTGCAGCAAAGTTCAAAGCCATTTCGTTTTCGTTCACATTGCGGTTTTGCAAAATTTTGCTCACAGCATCTTCATCAATGCCTTTTTGTTGCATTTTTTGGACAATGTAGCGCGCAGGCTTGCCGGCAAGCAGATAGTCATCAATTTTGCGTTCGGCAAAACGTTGGTCGTTGATATAGCCATATCTTTCACAATAGGCAATAATTTCTTCTATCCAGTTTTTTGCCTCATCTAAATTAAACTCGGGTGTTGAATATGAATATTTCATGAGCCTTTGTTCTAAAACTTTGCGCAAATTGGCGGCAGAAGAATCGAAGCGCTCCAGATAATATAAGGCGATATTTTGCAAGCGGGTTTTGGTCATTTTGCGCATTTTTTTTGGAGAAAACGAAATATTTGGCTGTTCTTCTGACATGTTACACCTTAAAGTTTGCGTTAATTAACTACATATTAAACAATAAATAGTATCTTGGCAACAGTTATAACTGTCACGGATTTAAGAAAATGAAGAAAATTTTTGCTTTATCGCTATTGTTGTTCGGGCTGTGTGCGTGCGCTTCAACAGATGAAACGCCGGCGCCGCAAAAATTTAGGGAATCACATTTTGACAATCAACAGGCTATCGGGCTGAAAGTTAATAAGGTTGAAGTTGTTTCTGAGTTTGTGCCTTCTTTTACAAGACCGAATGTTGAGCATCTTTTCCCTGTTTCTATTGAAAAAACAGCAACAAATTGGGCGAATGAGCGGTTGAGAGCAGTTGATTTTTCTTCTACAAAACAGGCAACTTTCACGATTAAAGATGCCAGTGTTACCGAAGAGATTGTAAAATCTGAAAAAATTTTTGAAAAAGACAGTTTGAAGTATAAAGCAAGATTGTCCGTGGTCTTAAAAGTTAGTGATACTGCAAAATTTGCAACTGCCGAAACCTCACTTGAAGCTTGGAGAGAGTTGCAGATTCCAATTGATACGCCGATAGATGAAAAAGAAGTATATTGGAAAAATATGGTCGACAAGCTTTTCAAAGAATTTAATGCTAGAATGCAGGAAAATATACATAAATATTTGAATATGTATATTGATAACAGCTTTAGTGTGACAGATTACGAATAAAAACTAGTTATAGCGTTTTGGCGTGTTGTGACCAGCGTTGAACTGCAACATTGGGAGTTTGATGCTTTTGGGGAGTTTTTGCCCTGCACGCAAAACTTTGCAGCTTCCATAAAAGACAGCGCTGTCGGCACTAAGCGGTGCCTCTGAGCAAAACTCATAATATTCACCGGGCTCTAATACGGGAATTTCTCCCTGAAAGCCGGGTGTGCTGTCGGAAAAACTGTTACCGAGGGAATCGGTTATATTCCAATCTTTGCCGACCAACGTGATTTGTTCGTTTGAAGTATTTTCAATGCAAAAATAATATCCCCACAGAAACTCTTGTCCTTGGGCGCGGCGGCGGGTATCAACCAGCTCGGAAGCAGCGGTGATAACAAGTCCGTCAGACTGCATTGTGACCATTTCTTGTGTGTTTTGCATTGCTTAACCTTTTGTTAACTATTTATAGACTCATAGTTAAATGTATTTTGAAAAATTGCAAACGTGGAATCATTTTGTTCACAATTTTATGCACATAAAATTGATTACGCATTGTTTTTACTGCAAAAAAAAGTGAGGGGAACTTTATATGAAAAAAATTGCAATAGTTGTCTTTTTTACATTGATGTTTTTTGCGCAAGTTGCAAAGGCAAATTGTTATATGATAAACGACAGTGATGAAAAAAATCTTTGTTTGGCAAAACAAAACGATAGTGCTACATATTGTTATATGATAAATGATAGCGATAAAAAGAACTTTTGCCTTGCTATGGTGAACAAGAACAATACCTATTGCTATATGATTTCGGACAACGACAAAAAGAACTTTTGTCTGGCCTCGTTCTAGCTCCGGTTTTTGAGAGTTTGTCCTTGACAATCGGTTTTTTTCTGTCAATATTATGGACGGAAAATACTTTTAAATTATTATTTTATGGAAAATTCACAAAACAAATTCATGGTGACCGCAAGAGTTGAAAAACTTCTTGTTACGGATGCTTTTGCAAGTTGCATTTTGAAGGTCAAGCGCATTAAGCACTTGCATCCGGTTATGGTCAAAAATCGCGGCAACGGCTTGAGAAAAGAGAAGTTTGTTACAGAGCGCTTTCTTTTTCCAAAGCGGATGACTTATCGCGTGTATAACTCCAAAGAGGATGTCTGTCGTATGTCCTCGTATCATCACCTGACGTGCTTGCAGCAGGGAAAGACCTACAAACTCGAGTTTGAGTTTGTTCAGTGCAACAATGGGCATGACGAGTTTTTGTTACTGCACGAGGTAAAAGATGTACCCCTGAGCTTGGATGTTAAGCTTGATGTGCTCAGAAATTATGCCGACAGGTTGCTGACTTATGGCGACAGTTCCTCGCCACTCCGACATTTTTTCGGCCATCTTTTTTAAGATGATTACCCGTCGCATTTTCAAATGCGGCGGTTTTTTTGTTATTCTTCCGGTTGTGAAAGAGCTTGTTCTATGCCGATGGCAAGCTGGTCGGCGCAAGATGTTCCTTTGCCGCGACAGTCATTACCTTTTAGGAGAGCGGCAACTTTGGCGGCATCGGCACCTTGGATAAGTTTGCTGACAGCGGCGGTATGTCCAGGGCATCCGCCGAAAAATTTGACATCATAAATTTTGCCGTCCTCGAGTGCGAAAGAGATTTTTTGTGCGCAAACGCTGCTGGTTTGATAGGTAAAAGTTTTCATGGCAAATTTTCCTTTTGCTGATTGTTATATTGACATAGGTATATCTTGGAAAAGCAAAAGTCAAGGAAAGTACGATTTTTTATTTTTGGGTAGTTTGTAAAAAACAAATGTCATCGCTCGTTTTTCTAAGAGAAAAACGTCCAGCGATCTTCCGCTTTTAATGAAAATAAAAAAGTCGTAGATTCCTTGACGATTTTGACAAGCAAAATCGAGGGATGACCTTGGTTAATATAAAAATGTCGTAGATCCTTTGACCAAAAACTAGCGTTTTTGGAGGGATGACTTGCTTTTTACTAAAAACAGGCATGAAAAATTATAAAAAAAAGGAGCCTGAAACAGGCTCCTTAAAAAATTATCACCGGGTTTATTGTACACTCCGGTAGTTATTGGCTGATTTTCCAAATTGGTACTCAATTCCAAGTCCAATCCTAAAGTTGTGTCTCCAGCACTTCATATAGGTATCGTCTAGCACGACACCATCGACCTCCACATAGGAGGAGAATGTTGTGGTGTAGGTACGATAACCGGCTTCTGCAAAAATACGAAGGCCACCCATCAGCTGGCGCCATTCCAAACGGATTTCTCCGCCGAATGTTAATCCAGCCGTCGTCCCTGAATAATAGCTTTCATCGAAAACTATGTACTCAGTCTCAAAGGGTTTGCCTGAAATAACCTTTCTATCTTGGTAGCCAATACAGGCACCAAGATCGATGCGCCATACCTCTTCTTTTTTATTGAAGAGGACAGGAACTACTCTGGCAGTGAACAACCCATACCAAGCTGGGTATTTATCACCTGCTTGGAAGGAGTTGCCCACCTGGCTGTTGCCCATCGTTACAGAAAAGTCACAACGGTGACCAATCCAGCCTATTCCGGCCTGGACATCGTAGCCATTGACGTTGGTCTCCGGGTTTTTGAAATCGATGTCCCAGCTCCAGCCTCCCTTTGCTACGATGTAGAAACCGTCGACTTGGCGGCCGGCCCAGTACCGTTTCGTGGTATTGGACGCTGAGTCGTAGATAATCAAGACGCTATGGTCATTTCTTGTACCGAACAGCTTTGCGCCGTCTCGGTAATCCACCCATTCGGGTAGCCCCCAAGCAACGTATTTTTCAACGCTGTCCGGGACCTGTGCGAAGGCGCCGGAAATAGCGCACATCAGCACAATAACTAGTAAATATTTTTTTGAGTTTTTCATTTTTTCAAAGATTTTGATGAAACGATGTTTGATTAAAATAGGAAATTTTTTTGATTGAAATAAAAAATCCCTTAGAGCCGCGCGGTCAGAAAATGTGCATTTGCATCAAATTCCGAAAGGCGGCTCAAGGGTAATAAAAAAACCGTATTAAATGAAGAATTTAGTGCAGTTGGCACTGAGCTGTCACTTCCTCTCCCTGATTATTTGCGTTGTAGCAAATGGTGATAACACCATTGCTAATGCTATAATACTGATGGGAGGGGATTGGGTGGTAATCGTAGCCAATGTTCAAAATAAGAGCGTTGGCTCTCTGAACAGAGTGGCTATGAGCCGGTGTGCCATCGTAGCTGTATGTCCATGCAGTGTAACCACTGTTTGGAGTGATAGCTGCCGGCCACCATTTTCCACTGAAGTACACGCCAGAATACCATGCACCGGGAGCATAGACTTGGTCCACTCCATGCGCTGCGGCATCAGCTGCCGTGAACGCGTAGATCAGGTTCAAGTCCGGAATGCCATTCGGCGCCATGACCACGCCGTGTTCATATTTGAACACGATCATGTCCATGAATTGTGCTCCAACGCTCATCTGGACTCTGGTGTAGCAAGCTTCCAGCGGGTTGCCTAACCATTCCGGAGTAATTCTCGGAATGGAGTTCAGCGCGCGCACCTCAGCCGTACCGGCATATTGGTGGTTGTGCTGGTTAAAGCTGGTCGTCATATACTGGGTCCAGATCTTTCTGAGATAGGTCGTATTCTGCGACGTAATCTCTCCAAGATCGTCAGTATATGAACCACTAGAAACGTAACAAGAGTAGGTGCTATACGGCATGTCATAATTTAATGGATTATAAATCGCTTTTTCATAGGTCAAAACCCATGTCAAAGTGAAAACCGCACAGTTGATGCTGGCGGTCTGACGATATTTCCTTTTCAGGAACTCACCGTCAGTATATTCCGTTACGAACTCCTCGGGTCCCATGGTCACTTGGCCCACGACACCGACATTATCGAAACTCTCGGTGATAAACGGTCCTTCTGCAGGGCACGTCACCGTGTTCTGCAGATTGATATCCTTGTTAAAGGGAGTTCCGGTGCTGCCATCACTGTAGACAGGACGCAGTTTTAACCATGAATTATTTGTGTTCTCGTTGACATATGTCAAACCAGAAGACACAACTTCATAGTGGTCAAGCGTCGGGTCTACCGGGGGAACCACCTGGCTTTCCACCAACACCGTAGTGCGGATAGGAGCCGTACCAGATACGCCGTTGATAGAAGCAGAAATCGTGTTCACAACTCTTTTTCTATCATAGCCGTTCTGGGCTGACAGATCCTCAACATTGTAAGACTCGTGGAAGTTGGTGTAAGAAGGCGTCTGAATCTGGAAGGTATATGTACCATCGGTCCAGACCAACTCGAACCAACCGAAGGAAGATGTCCGAGTAAAGATTGAAGTGCCAACACCATAAGTGATGGCCTTGTCAGTCACTTGGAAGTGACCTTCGGTGGTGCTTCCAGTAGTGTAGACATCACTGGTCACAGGGGTGCTGTGAGTGAAGTCGAAGCTACTGGCGTACATTGAGGAATCGCCGGGGATGTAAACCGGGCAGTTACGCGTGATGCTTTCCTCGTCGATTTGATCCGGTAGTCCATTGTAGTGGCTTGCGATTTTCACATCAACTCGGGCGCGTGTAACGAACCCGAAGCTGTTGTAGGAAACCGGTGTCCAGATGGCGCTAACCAAATCTTTACCGGTAAATTCATGCGTACCCTTCTCGCGTTTAAGCGTTTTGTTGCCCTCCACGAGGGAAGTTGCATCTCCCCTCGTGAGATCATAGCGAGAAGTGATTCTCGTGTAATCCCACGTTCCGTCACTTCCTGCTTCAGCTGTGGAAAAATCCTTGTAGCTGAGGCTGGCATTGATGGGAGGAACCGGCACAGTCATACCCCACAAGAATGCATATCCCGTGGTTTCAGTATGTTTTAAAGTGAAATGGAAATTATCCATACCATTTTCAATGGTGTAGGAGTATGTATCATTATATTTTGCCACATACTGTCTCAAGTGGAAAATTTCGTTAAAAACGTACTCATCAAGTGAATCAACACCATCGGAGGTGAAATTCACATGATTTACGGGAAGTGTACCTAAGGTGGTGTCCTCGGGGAAGATTTCTGTGGAAGATGGTAGTGGAACCATATGGTCAACCACAGTGCCGTCCTCGTGCTCGGCATGGAAATGCCCGAGGTTGGCAGTGACGCGGATGAACCAGGCAAAGCCATGGTCACCCTGGATTACTACCGTGTCTGTTCCTGAGGGAACAGCTTTGGTGTGTCCTACATACCGGCTTTCGCCTTTGTTGCAAGCCTGGAAAAAACCTGCAAGCATTACTGTGGCAATGCACATTATCATGTACAGAGTGCCAATTGTCTTAATTTTTTTCATTTTGTTGGGATTTTTATTAAACAATATATTTATTTCTGAAAAAAATTTTACCCTATAAATTTAACCAAAACTATCCTTTCACTTTCAATTTAGTCAAAAAATGAAAAGTGCTTTTCAATAATATTAGTAGAATATATATAATAAAATAATTTTTTATGTGAAAAGTGTAGCATAAATATTTATAAATATCAAGTGTTTTTTGACAAAAATTTTTATCGACAAAAATGATTTTTGTAAGGGAAAATATTAGCAAATGTTATGCCTCAGAGGACAAATGTCAGAGGTCACGGCAACTACTGCTTTTGTGATAAATAAAAAGTCGAAGATCCCTTGACCCAAAACTGCGTTTTTGGAGGGATGACATTGCTTTTTAAAAGTCGAAGATCGCTGGAATTTTTCGACTTATCGAAAAATAGCGATGACACTTATTTTTGGGGCACAAAAAAACTCCGGCTTTGCGGTCGGAGTTTTTTGGATTTTGAAAGCAAACAAATATTAACGTTTGCTGAATTGGTAAGAACGGCGGGCTTTGGCGAGACCGTATTTTTTACGTTCTACAACGCGGTCATCACGTGTTAAGAAGCCTGCTTTCTTCAATACTGCGCGCAATTCCGGCTCATATTCGTTCAAAGCCTTGGAAATGCCGTGTTTGATGGCGCCGGCTTGGCCGGAAAGTCCGCCACCGCTAACGGTGCAAACTACATCAAACTCGTTTACGCGGTTGGTAACCTCAAACGGTTGGTTGATTACCATTTTCAAAACAGGACGAGCAAAATATTCGTCGATGTTCTTTGAATTTACGGTAATGTTGCCTTTTCCTGGTTTGATCCATACGCGAGCAACAGCATCTTTTCTCTTGCCTGTGGCATAAGCGCGGCCGAATTTGTCGCGGTTAGATTTGCGTGCCTCGGTTTTTTCTTCTTTGGCAACAGATTTGATTTCTTTTAATGATTCTACTTTAGCCATTAGAGTGCACTCCTCTGATTCTTGGGGTTTTGGGCGGCAATATCCAACACAACCGGATTTTGGGCTGCGTGAGGATGATTTTCACCGGCATAAACTTTGAGTTTTGTCATTTGCTGACGACCAAGAGGGTTGCGAGAAATCATTCTTTCTACCGCTTTTTCGATCACACGACCGGGGAATTTGCCAGCCAAAATTTTGGCAGGAGTCGTTTCTTTGATGCCGCCAATCCAACCGGTGTGTCTGTAGTAGACTTTGTCGGTCAGTTTTTTGCCGGTCAATCTAACTTTGTCAGCATTGATAACGATGACATAATCGCCGCAGTCGAGATTGGGGGTGTAGTATGGTTTGTGCTTGCCACGCAAAATTTTTGCAACTTCGGCTGCCAAACGGCCCAATACAACGCCTTGTGCGTCAACTACGTACCACTTTCTTTCAATATCAGACGGTTTTGTAGCATAAGTGTTCATATTTTCTCTCTTTTTATAAATATGGGTTAAATTCTCGGCTAATATACACAAAGTTTTTTGCTTGTCAATATAAAAAAACACAAAAAATCAAATAAATATTATATAGGTATTATAATACCGCTCGTTAATATGCTGTTTTTGCTGGATTACATCGCTGAGACGGAATTTTTGAATTCTCGATTGTTTGCGCGCGCCAGAGCCAGAAGTTTGTGGAACCGATTTGTTGTTTTGTATGGAATTTCAATTTCTGAAGGTTTGTTTTCTATAAAACAAATAACAAATTGGTTAGCAACTAAAGTTTTTTGCCACGGGGCAATGTGAGCTCATCGAAAATGAGGAAAATTTTGTTAAGTTATTTTGCAAAGTTAAGTGGCAAAAAATACAAGGTTCAACAATAATCATGAATTCCGATGATTATTCTTCTTTATGGTATTGTACTTATGAAATAAAAGGAATGTTTTCTGATACATGCATAAAAGTCGAAAAAGTCATATATGAAATAACAAAAAGGGGAAATGAAAAATTATCTACTTCTTACTATTGCATTGCCCCTTCTTCATTCTCATCAGAATCTGATTGAGTGCGCCATTCTCTTAGCCCAATCATTTCTATCCAATCCTACATCTTTGCGATGAACATTATTAACAATACCGTTAACATCTCGATTAGCAATCGCTCTATAAAGTTTAGGCCAATTTTGTGGTAAAGCATAAGCCTCACTGCAAAATATAACAAATACCAATATAGACAGACTATTTTTCAAATTCTCTGAGCCTCATTTCAACTTTATCCCCATATTCTTGCAATAATTCTTCAAGATCTTCGTCAATTCCTGTTGCATTTATCTGTTCACATCTTATCATATAACAAGAAAGAACATTTTCTTCATCATCAACTAGATTGCAATCGAAACGAAAATTGTTTGTTTTTTTGATTTTAAAGTTATTGATTATTCCTAAACACCCTGATGAGCCACATTGAATTATGGAATAAGGATATCCTTTAATTCCTCCAAGAGTAAATCTTAATGAAAAGTCCTGATATTCGCCATAATATTCACTGGTATAAATTGTATGTTCGGCGTCTTCATAAGTTTCCTTAATTTTATGAACTAATATACTATCACAAGGC
>JAGCFG010000052.1 GCA_017650255.1 Alphaproteobacteria bacterium
GAACACGGCGGCGAGGCCGGCATTAGAGCCGAAGATACAGGTCTGTTACAGACTTTGACCGCGGAACAGTTCGAAGAGATGAAAGCCAACGAGCAGTTTATTTTGAGTGTTACCTGCACCGGCTATGGCAAACGCTCATCTTCTTACGAATATCGTGTTACCGGTCGAGGCGGTTCGGGCATTGCCAACATGGAAATGTCTCCGCGCAACAAAGAGGTTGTAAGCTCATTCCCGATTGAGAACGACAACCAAATTATGATGGTAACCGATGGCGGCAAACTTATTCGTATGCCTGTTGAAGACATTCGTATTGCCGGACGCAAGACACAGGGTGTAATCTTGTTCCGCACGGCTGAGAACGAAAAAGTTGTTTCCGTAACCTGGCTTGACGCCGATTCCGAAGACGAAGAAGAGCTGGAAAACGAAACCGGTTCCGAAGTTTTGGGCGAAAGCGTTGCTGATGACAGTGATATTGTTGAAGATATCACTGAGCCGGAAACTCAAGAACAAGAAGACTAAACAGTCTTCATTTTCAACAAAAAACTCCGACCATGTGGCCGGAGTTTTTTTTAAGACATTTCCAGTTTGTCGACAGAGTCAACAACCTCCAAAACAAGAATAGAGCTGCTTTTGGCCAAAATTGCCTGCAACACATCATCTCCAAGCCGCTGCACTCGCAAAATACTGAGCGGATGCCGATAATAGGTTGCATAAGCAACATATGTACCATTGTCCATTATCGTACGTCCCCCCGGAGAGGTTTTGGCTTTGCCGTCTCTTTCAATAGAGCATTCCCATTGACCGATAATGTTATCAAAGTCAAAATCGGGATCAGGTCCTGAAAAGAACGGAAAAAGTTTATACAAAAAATCTTTTTGCTCGTTGTTCAGTCCGTGATCGGTAATCGACTTAATTTCGGCATAAAGGTCCAACGGGTCCGAGGGATCGCCGGCCAAAATAATGTCTACAAACGACAGCCTGTCAATGTCACGTGTCATCAGGTTGGCTCCATAAACTTTATTAAAGCGGGTCATCAGCCTGTCTTTTAACATATACGCCAAACTATCAATCTGGCTTGCCGTGATTTTGTTTGAAATTACAGTTTCCATAATAATATTTTTTTTGATTTTAACTATTCATAATTTATTTGACAAAAAATACTATATATTTTTTCTGCGAAAAATCAACAAAAAAACTCCGACCGTCAGGTCGGAGTTTTTTTACTCTTGTTCAAAAGGATTTGAGAATTTCTCCTCAGAGTTAACGACCTCCAGGATAAGAATTTTTCCGTTCTGCACTAAGATGGCTTGCATCTCGTCGCTTGCAACTGCTTGCACTCGCAAAATGCTGAACGGTTCGCGGTGATAAGTGGCGACAGCTACCAGACCATTTTCGTCGCAGATGCACATGCTTGTACCGTCGACGAATTTTAAGCCTTTGGCAACAGCCCTTTCGGTTTTGCTGATGGCCGTTTCCAAAACGTCGATCATGGCCTCATAATCGTCGTCCGGATCGGTGGCAGAAAAAAACGGGAAGAACTTGTAGAGAAATTTTTTCTGTTCTTGGGTCACACCGTGTCCGACCACGCTTTTAATTTCGGCATAAATATCAAACGGGCTGGCTTTTTGAGAGGCTGCCATGATGATGTCCAGAAAAGTGAGATCGTCGGCTTCACTTTTCATCAACTGTGTCCCAAAGGCTTTGTCGAAATGGGACATCAACTCATTTTTTTTCACATACGCATCGCGGTCAATCTGATGCGCATTGACTGTTAACTTTTCCATAAATAATATTTTTTTATTTGTACAACATAATTTCTTTGTCGAAAAATATTATACATATTTTGTACAAAAAATCAACAAAATTTTTTACAGGAACATTTATTTATCAAGAAAACGCGCGCCCCGATAATTAAAATGCGCAATGGCAATCGCCAATGCGTCGGAAGAGTCATTGTTTTTCGGTTTACAACCGGGGAGCAAAATTTTAACCATGGTTTCTACTTGTTGTTTTTCGGCCTTTCCAACACCGACGACAGCTTTTTTTACCTTATTCGGCTCATACTCGACGACCGGAATCTCTTTCAGTGCCGGTGCCAAAATAACCACTCCGCGCGCCATGCTCAGTTTTATTGTCGAAACCGGATTATCGTTGAGAAAAATTTGCTCAATGGCCGCTTCTTCAGGTTTATAATTTTCTATAACTTGTGCCAGCTCATTATGAATTGCTGCCAATCTTTTCGCAATTGGGAGTTTTGTATCTGTTTTGATAAAACCGTCGGCAACGTATCTTATCTTATTGCCCTGTGTCTCAATAACCCCCCAACCTGTGGAAGACAAACTCGGATCAAGCCCCAATATCCGCATTGCTCAACCTATATTACCTTTGGTTTTGTTGATCTTTTCTGCCCTCGGCATAAGCAACTTCGGCAGATTTTTTTGCTGTTTTTCTTGGCTTAGATTTTTTCACACCCGATGTACCGCATTCAAAAGCCTCCTGCATTTTTTTAGGAGTTTTTGCTTTGCGCGTAACCTTGATTTGTTGTTCTTGTTCCTGCGTTTTTACATCTTGCTCAATTTCTTTTTCGATATCACCGATATCAAGAGTTGCCTCATCAGATTTAACTTCCAACTCGGGAGTATTAATCTCATTGACAATCTCAAAAGTCTTTTCAATGTTGTTATCAATCTCCAAATCGCCAATAATTTTAGAACACCTGCCGGCTTCTTCATTGACCAGCTCGTCAAAAATATCTGCCATCATTTCGTCTTTTTCATACAAATGATAAAAGGCATCTTCAACAGAAGTTGTCAGAACCAAGTGGTCCTCTGGAGTATATTCAAAGAGGCGTTGTAAAAAACTTGGTTCAGCCGGCCTAAAGTCAAAGCACTCAACATCCAGCTCGTCAAATCCGCGCACTTCGTCTTCATCATGAATAAATTTCTTAAAAAAACGTTTTCCACGTTTGTTGCGATAGATAGACATGCCAAATTGATACATGTAATTTTTCAGAGCCTCTTCAATAAGCTGGGCTTGCGAGAGCAGATTTTCCGCCTCTTCATTAAAAACTTCGCCCTTAGATGTTCTCAAAGCGCGCAATTTTTTATAAAGTTCGTTCAGCTTGGCAAGTTTGGCTTCAATTTCTTCTTTTTTCATCGCAAAAACTCCTAATTTTGCGACCATTATATCACAAGAAAAAATAAATTCAAAAGAATTTTATCGTTGATTACCAGAGTTTTTGTTTAATGGTTTATTGTCAGATTTATTTGCAAGATTTTTGTCATTCAAATTGCGTAAAGATTGCAAATACCTGTTGGCCGAACTTTCAAAAACCTCGCCGTTTATATAATGCAAAGTAAAAATTTTTTTCAAAGAAGATCGCAATTTTTCATCATTATCCGCATTATAGTTCATAGTTTGCATCAGCAAATTATCGGCAACTTTTTCAGGATTATTTCCTGTCAAATGTTCAATGACATAAGCACGCATTTTGTGAGCCTCGGACGGCGATGATGACAAATTATCAAATACATCATTATTGATGATTTCTTTTGTAAGTACATCAAATATTTTCATTTCTTGCTTGTGAACTTTTTTCACTGTCATCGGCATCGTATTAATCTGCAATTTTTTCAAATCAATTTTTGCCTGCGGATTTTCCAGCCGCGCATAATACATCTGCCACATCAGTTCATACATTTTATTGCTTTGGTTAGAGGACTGCATGACATTAAGTGCCAAGCCGGTATCTGCCTTGTTGAAGTGCATAATTTTGTTAACCGTGCACACATAATTGTGTACTGCTTGCTCTAATTTGTTGTTTACAACACCACTTTCGGCTCTTATCTGTTCAATAAGTGTATCTGTTGCTTCTGGCGGAAGTTTTCCGTATTTTAATATTTTGTCGGTATCTAAAATGCTGTATTGTGTGACATCCATACCTTCTTTGGCTGCAATTTGTGCAAGTTTTGTATAAGCATTATCCAAGTCGCAGCAAGTGTTCAAAACTTCTGCAGCTTCATCATATGGTTCCAAAGATTTTAAATTACTTTCCCATTTTCTTTCATCAATCTCTTCATGTTTCCTTAGTTTGGCATTAACTTGGTTCACTCCGGTGCCATTGCCGGTATCGACACAGGCAAAAGCAAAAGCCTGCGGCACAGAAGTTTGCCAGTTCTTATTTTTGGTTGAAATCTGCCACAAATTGCTTTGCAAAAAATTATAAAAAACGCGCGGAGACATTGCGTGCTTATCTACAATTTCTCCAACTCTGAGCGCCAAAGCCTCAAAATCAATCTCTCCATTTGCATCACAATACAATGACAAGTCGTCATTTGAAAACCACCTGTTAACCTCTTTAACTGTTGCCTTTTGTGCGCCAAAGTCAGAATAATGTTTGTTACCTGAGGCATATCCTTTGTCTTCATCAAACATTCCGGCCAACAACCGCCTGCCGGAGCGTTGATATGCATATATTGTGTTTTTGGCTCTTTCCTGTCTGTTTTCGGCACGCAACAACATACACGCAAAACCGAATGCATCGGCATGAGCCTCACGCAGATAATGCCAATAATCCGCATAAAAAGACTTTGGAAATTTTTGTTTTTTTTGAGCAAGACACTTTTCTTTTACATACTTCAAATTAAAAATTTTCAATTTTTGCTGCAACAAGTGCCCAACTTCGTGATAGATTGTCTGTCTTTCAATAAATGTTTCATCACCAAAGAAAAATAAAATTCGCCCTTTTCCCGAGGTTTTGTTGTGTGAATAATTAAGGGTGCGAACACTTCCTCCGCCCGAAATTTCTACCGAACGCATAATATTAATTCGATATCCGCCATTAATATCGCGAAACAAAAAATTGCAATTTTTTAAAGTTTTTGGGGTTAGTCCTTTGTGAATTTTTTTAGCAAGCTGGACAAAATTATTAACTTTTTCAGCACGCATATCAGCACTGTCAACATGCACATCACTATAGTTGACATAAATAGCATTTGTAGTTCTGCAAACCTTTTCAAGGTCTTGATATAAACGTTCTTCTGAAAACATTTTTAATTTTTCCGCTAAAAGACTCCTCTTAATATAGCCAAAAAATAGTTTTTTGTCAACATGAAATTCAAAAAAACTTACCACAAAAAACTTGACCAAATTCAAAAAAAAATATAAACAATCAATAGAAACAACAAAAAGGAATTATACAAATGAAAATGGGCAGATTGAAAAGCAAAATTATCTTAAAACGCGCACTTCTGATATGTTGCTGCATTGCAATCGGATGGTTTGTCAAAGGACGCTTAACTCCCCCGATGATGATGGGTGCGGGCGGAGCATTGGGAGACCCATATGTTTTGGTAGAAACCGTTGCTATGGAAGATGTTACCCCTTTTCAAAATGTCATCGGCCATGTCGAAGCTATAAACTATGTTGCATTACGACCGCAAGTTAGCGGATATTTGGAAGAAAAAACTTTCGAGGAAGGTTCACACGTCAAAGAAGGCGACATCCTTTTTGTAATCGAAAAACAACGCTATCAAGCCACTGCCGATTTACGTGCGGCTGAACTTGATTCTGCTCGTGCCAGCCTTACCAGAATTGAAAAAGACTATAATCGTCAAGTATCTTTGAACAAACAAAAATATGCCTCAGAGGCTAGACTAGACGAAGCTTATGCCGGTTTGTTGCAGGCACAGGCCGCCGTTAAACAGGCCGAGGCCAACTACGAACTTGCAAAAATAGATCTCGAGCACGCTGTTATAAAAGCTCCTTTCACCGGCAGAATTGGCAAAGCTAAAATTACCGAAGGCAACTATGTTGGCCCATCGACCGGCATTTTGGCCTATGTTGTCCAGATGAACCCTATAAGAATTAACTTTGCTTTGACCGACAAACAGATAACTGACATCATCCAAAGTGGATCAGAAAACAAGCATGTCAATGCTCGCATCAAATTACCGAATGGCAATATCATACGCATGACTTCGTTTAAGGAATTTATGGAAAATTCCATCGATACCAACACCGCAACCGTCGCCGTTTATGCCGAATTTGAAAATGCTGACGAAATCTTAGTTCCCGGTAGCTATGTTAACATGGATATCAGCTCCGGTTTGCCTCAAAAAGCTTTGTCTGTCAACCAGTCTGCAATTGGGCAGGACGAACACGGCAACTATGTTCTGACTGTCAACAAAGAAGGCATTGTCGAACAACACAGAGTAGAACTCGGCGATGTTTTTGGTTCAAGACAAGTTGTAAAAGCCGGCTTAAAGCCAGGCGACCAGGTAATTATCCAAGGCCTGCAAAAAGTTGCTGACGTCAAAAAAGTTAGAGCCGAAAACATAAAACCGGAGGAAGAATAAGAATGTTTTCAAAAATTTTTATTGAGCGTCCCCGCTTTGCAATAGTTATTTCTATTGTTTTATTTTTGGCTGGTATAATTTCCGTATTTTCTCTTCCTGTTTCACTATATCCGCAGGTAACCCCTCCGACAATTACCGTTTCTGCTATGTATCCCGGAGCCAGTGCTGAGGTTTTGGCCAACACTGTCGGTATTCCTTTGGAAGAAGCCGTCAATGGTGTTGAAGATATGCTCTACATGGAATCAACCTCCGATGCTGCAGGTTCCTATCAGATGACAATCACATTCAAAGTCGGTGTAGACCCTGATATGGCGCAAGTAAAAACCCAAAACAGAATTCAACAAGCAATCTCTAAAATGCCGTCAGAAGTTCAGCAACAAGGCATAACCGTATCGCGCCGTTCCAGCGATATATTGGGTTTTTTGATTGCCCGCTCTCCAAATGGCACTCTAGACGAGCTTCAGCTTTCCGACTATGTTCAAAACAACATCAAAAAGAACTTGATAAAAGTTAACGGAATAGGCGAGGTTAATGTATATTCTCCACCATTGAGCATGCGTGTTTGGCTCGATGCCGACAAAATTACGGCCTTAAATTTGCCAACTGCATTGATTGTTGCCGCTATCAAAGGACAAAACATTCAGCCATCAATCGGCAAAGTCGGCGCCATGCCCGGCGATGGTACACAACAGATGGTTTATACCTTGCAAACAACAGGACGCTTAAACAAAGTAGAAGATTTTGAAAACATTATCATTCGCACCAACGAAGAGGGCGGTTTAGTAAAGTTGAAAGACATTGCAAAAGTAGAGATAGGAAAAGAAAGCTACCGTGCAAAAGCCCAATTTGACGGCGCTCCGTCGGTTGCTATTGCCATCAACCTTTTGTCCGGTGCAAATGCCATTAATGCCATGAACAACCTGCGTGCCGAAATGGCTCGTCTGCAAAAAATGTATCCGCAAGACTTCGAGCTTATTGTCGCTCACGACGCCACAGACTACATCAAAACTTCTATCGAAGAAGTTGTCATGACTTTGGCACTCACCTTTATTTTGGTTATATTTGTGTGCTATATCTTTTTGCAGGACTGGCGCTCAACCCTCATACCGTCATGTACGATTCCTGTTTCCATTTTTGCTACTTTTGCAGTTTTGTTGGCAATGGGTTTCAGCCTCAACATCTTGACTTTGTTCGGTCTTGTTCTGGCAATCGGTCTTGTGGTAGACGACGCCATTGTTGTTGTTGAACGCGTTTTGTTCCTTATGGAAGACGAAAAACTCACCCCGAAAGAAGCCACAATAAAAGCCATGGAACAGGTTTCCGGCGCAATTATCGCAACAACTTTGGTGTTGTTGGCAATTTTCGTACCGATTGCTTTCATCGGCGGCATTACCGGCAGAATATACCAACAATTTGCCATCTCCATTTCTGCCGCGGTGTCATTCTCGTCTCTAAACGCACTGACATTGTCTCCGGCCTTGTGTGCAACCATCTTAAGACCGCTAAAACCATATACTCATGGTCCGATGTTTTGGTTCTCAAAAACTTTGGATAAATCCAGAGACAAATATTTGAGCATTGCCAAATTTGCCAGCCGCAACGTCAGCGTAATCGGCACAATTTTTATTTTGATAATAGTCCTCATTTGCGGACTTTTGAAAATCAGCCAAACCAGTTTTCTCCCCGACGAGGATCAAGGCGTATTTATGGTAGATCTCCAGTTGCCCGAAGGTGCCTCGTTTGAAAGAACGGAAAAAGTCACTCGTCGCATTGCACAGTTTATCAAAGACCAAAAAGGCATTTCTCATGTTATGAACCTCACCGGTATCAGTATGATTAGCGGTAGCGGCGAAAATGTTGGCTTTATGGTTGCCATTTTGGAACCATGGGCAAAAAGAAAATCTGCCGAATTGCTCTCTACCAACATTATGAACAGATCAAAAATGGCCATTTCCGCCTCAACCCCTGAAGGCAATATCAATATGTTTGAAATGCCGGCCATTATGGGTTTGGGCATGAGCAACGGAATGGACTTCAGGCTCCAATCACTCGACAGCAGTGATCCGCACGAGCTTGAAATGGCTCTCATGATTTTGCTCAAAGCAATGAATACATCGCCATATTTGATGTATGCTTACTCTACCTACAACGCCCAAACACCGGAAATTTTTGTGGAGGTCAACCGCGAAAAAGCCGAGTCTATGAAAACATCCATAGGTAATATATATTTAACATTGGGGCAATATCTCGGCTCGTCATACATAAACGATGTCAACTTTGGTACACAGGTTAACAAAGTTATTGTCCAGTCCGATTGGCAATTTCGCAAAGATATCGACAGCATCAGCAAGCTCTATGTCCAAAATAACGAAGGACAAATGGTTCCATTGGGCGGTATGATAAGCCTTAACAAAAAACTCGGTCCTCGTGCCATTACACGTTATAACCAATATCCTGCGGCCTCAATCACTGCCATTGCCCGCCCCGGAGTCAGCACCGGAAAGGCCATGGACGGTATAGAAGCACTTGCCGCAAAAGTTTTGCCCAAAGGCTATGGCTATGAGTGGTCAAGCATGAGCTATCAGGAAAAATCTAACCAAGGAACAATCGGCTCACTAATTTTGTTGGCGGTCGTTTTCGCCTACCTCTTTTTGGTTGCACAATACGAAAGCTGGTCAACTCCGGTTCCGGTTTTGGCTTCGGTTTCGATTGCGATGGTAGGCGCTTTGCTTGGCTTGTTCATCCACGGCTTGCCGCTTTCGATATATGCGCAACTGGGCTTGATTTTATTGGTCGGCTTGGCGGCTAAAAACGCGATTTTGATTGTCGAGTTCTCCAAAGAAGAACACGAAAGAGGCTCTTCTATTGCCAAAGCTGCAATGGTCGGCCTAAGAGAACGTTTCCGCGCGGTTTTAATGACGGCATTTACATTCATTTTGGGTGTTTTGCCGATGGTGGTTGCCAGCGGTGCCGGCGCCAACAGCCGTATTGCAATCGGTGTTCCGGTATTCTACGGCATGTTGGTCGGAACAGGTGTCGGCTTAATTTTGATTCCGATGCTATATGTTCTCTTCCAAACCACAACCGAAAAACTGATAGCAAAATTCGCAAAAAAATAAATGTCATCGCTCGTTTTTCCTTCAGAAAAACGTCCAGCGATCTTCGACTTTTTAAACAAAAGCAGAAGATGCCATGAATTTTTCGTTTTCACGAAAAATAGGCATGACATTTATATAATATTCATCTCTAAAAAAACAACAACACAAAAATACCCCCGAGCCAAAATAAACTCGGGGGCAAATATTAAATCAGATTAAAAATCTTAAAACTGCTCTTGCAATTCAAAGAAATAAGCTTGCGGGTGGTCGCAGACCGGACATTTTTCCGGAGCCATCGGGCTTTCTACCCTGTGACCGCAATTTGCACATTCCCAAATAACTTTTGTCGGACGAGAAAAGATTTTTCCTTCGCACAAAGATTTGAGCAAAGCGTTATATCTTTCTTCGTGACCTTTTTCGATTTTTCCGACCATTCTGAACAAATTGGCAATTTTTGTAAAGCCCTCTACATCAGCATCTTTTGCCATACGCTCATACATATTTGTCCACTCAAAATTTTCTCCATTTGCAGCATCTTTAAGGTTGTCCATTGTAGAAGGAACTTCACCGTTGTGCAAAAGTTTGAACCAAATTTTTGCATGTTCTTTTTCGTTGTTTGCGGTTTCTTCAAACTTTGCAGCAATAATATTATAGCCTTCTTTTTTGGCCTTAGATGCATAATAGGTATATTTGTTTCTTGCTTGCGATTCGCCGGCAAAAGCTTCCATCAAATTCTTCTCGGTCTTAGAGCCCTTAAGTTCCATAGTTTTACTCCTTAGCTAAAATTTGTTATAATCAACGAGAATAATAAATATTTTTTCGCATTTTGCAAAATAAAATAATTCCCCTTGTTAGCACATTGA
>JAGCFG010000053.1 GCA_017650255.1 Alphaproteobacteria bacterium
AGCAGCGAAGCTGTCGCGCTCCATCTCGGCCGATTAAAAACTTGACAAGACACAACAATCATATACAATCCTCTTCAAGAAATTTATTATTCACAAAATTATATAGTATGAAAAAAATTATTATTTTTGCGGCAGCTATCCTAGCCGCTATCGCTTTCTGCTCCTGCAAAAGCCAACCTGTCGAGCCCGATATCATCGGCACTGGAATTGTTCAATCAACGCCGGAAGATGACGCATTCTATGTTGAGGTAGACGGACAATACTATCCCGTTGAGGCTGTAACCGTTCTCAAGCAAAAACCAACAGATAGCAACAGATGGGAAAAAGTTGCCCCCGTAAAAGGGGTAGAAGTCACAATCTTTAGCTCTGTTCGCTACAAAGGCATTCAAGCCGTGCTTGGCAAACAAACCTCTGAGCAAATAGAAGAACTTTACCTCAACGACAACACAGCCAATGTGCTTTTTTTCATCTTTTTGATGGTACTTGCTCTCCTAATCGGGTTTGGATGTTCCAAAAATGCCGACACTTACTGAAGATAAATTTTAACAACAAAAAAGGTCTCTTAAATCAAGAGACCTTTTTTTGCTCTGTTAAAGAGAAGTGTCGTTTTGTAATCACAAAGCGTTTTTAGCACCGTGTCAATCTCTGCCGATTAAAAACTTGACAATATAAAACAATCATATAAACTTCCGCTCAAGAAATTTATTATTCACAAAAATTATAAAATATGAGAAAATTATTATTTTTTGCGGCATTTTTAGTCGCCGCTTTCACGTTCAGTTCGTGTAAAAAAGCTGCACCAGAAATTGTTGGTGTTGGCAAAATTGAGTGGAACTGCTTTGACAAAACCTACTGCGTGCCAATTGGCTCAGAAACATACCCAATCAGCACAATAATCGTGCCCGATGACAGTTGGAGTAAATTTGTCGAAACTTCAGATTTGTCGCCTATACGAGGCGCCAAAGTAACAATCTTTAACTCCCAAAAGCACTCCGAACCCCAAGCCATTTTGGGCGCGCAAACCGAAGATGATATTGATGCCCTGTATCGTCGCAGAAGTGGCCGCATATATGGGGTGATAGCAATTATGCTTGGGAGCCTCAGTATTATAGGAGGTGCTGTGGTCCTACTATTAAGGTAAGCAATTATCCAACAAAAAAGGTCTCTTAATTCAAGAGACCTTTTTTATATTTGGTAAGATGCCAATTACTAAAGATTAGCCAAATCAACGCGAACGCCGGCACCCATAGTCGAACTTATGGAAATTCTCTTCATATAAGTTCCTTTTGCACCAGACGGTGTTGCTTTGATAATAGCGTCAATCAAAGTCTTAGCGTTTTCATAAATCGCATCTTCGCTAAAGCTTACTTTGCCGATACCTGCGTGAACAATACCGGTTTTTTCAGCGCGATATTGAACTTCACCGGCCTTAGCTTTTTTAACAGCTCCGGCAACATCCATGGTAACTGTTCCGAGTTTTGGGTTCGGCATCAAACCTTTTGGTCCCAAAACGCGGGCAACTTTACCGGCCAATCCCATCATATCTGGGGTTGCAATGCAGCGATCAAAATCAACTTTTCCGGAAAGGATAGAGTCAATCAAGTTCTCTGCGCCGACAATATCAGCACCTGCAGCCTTAGCCTCATCAGCTTTTTCGCCTTGGGCCAAAACAGCAACGCGAACAGTTTTACCGGTTCCGTTAGGCAAAGAGCAAACGCCTCTAACCATTTGGTCGGCATACTTAGGATCAACACCCAAGTTGATAGCCATTTCAACGGTTTCATCAAACTTTGCATTAGCGTTTTCTTTAACGAGCTTAACAGCTTCTTTCAAAGAATAAAACTTAGACTTGTCAAAGTTTTTATACATATTTTCAATTCTTTTTCCTGTCATCGTCTTACTCCACAACTTTAATGCCCATAGAAACAGCTTGACCTTTAACCATATTCATGGCGGCCTCAACTGTAGAGCAGTTCAAATCCGGCATTTTTGCGGTGGCAATTTCTTTTACCTGAGCCATAGTAATTTGGCCGGCAAATGTTTTGCCAGGCTCTTTAGAAGCAGATTTTACTTTTGCAGCGGTCTTAATATAATAAGAAACCGGAGGCAATTTTGTGATAAAAGTAAAAGACTTGTCTTCATAAGCCGTAATAACAACAGGAACAGGAATTCCCGGTTCCATTTTTTGTGTTGCAGCATTAAAAGCTTTGCAAAATTCCATAATGTTCAAACCTTTTTGACCCAAAGCCGGACCAACCGGAGGAGAAGGGTTTGCTTTTCCGGCAGGAATTTGCAGCTTGATTAAGCCTAAAATTTTCTTTTTAGATTTAACAGCCATTTTCATACCTTTCGTTTAGGTTTGTGGTAAAGATTATGGCTAATCCCCCACAAATTTACATTAAAAAACATGTTTGAAACAAATCAAACGCCCTTTGTATAACACAACATTTTATTTTTGCAAGCATTTTTTTGCTTTATTTCCGCCGGCAAAATTTATTGACAACACTTCAGTGACAATATATAACTGCCGGCAGAATATAATTATTAAAACCCTATGATATGAAAAAAATTATTATTTTATTGATGGCTGTCCTCGCAATCTGTTTCATGAGTTGCGCAGACAGCAAAAATGACAATCCCAAAGTTATTGGCACTGCATATCTGCAGTATGATTCAACGAACAACCTCTTTTACGCAGTGATTGACTCTGTCGAATATCCCGTATCCGAGGTTTTTATCCCCGGTAAAAATGCATATTCACAGCTGGAGACAAGTCAGATTATGTATCTTGACGAAGTTTATGTGACTCTTTTTACCAGTCCACACCTCAAAGGTGTTCGAGCAGTGATTGGCAAACAAACCGAAGATCAAATCCGACAAATGCACAAAAGCTACGTAGAAATTGAGACTATTGCAAGGGTCACAATTATATCTATAGTACTTATACTTGCGGCAAGCTTTCTGATTTATAAAGCTCAATAAAAGAGAAAAAACAGCACAGTAAGCAACTGTGCTGTTTTTTTGTGTCTATTTTGTGTATTGACAAAATTTCGCTTTTACTATATTATCACACCAGAATTTAATTATTAAAATCTATGTATATGAAAAGAATTATTTTTGTATTGGCTATTTTGGCAACTTTTTTTACCGGTTGCTCATGGTTTGACAGCAAACCTATTAACCCAAAAATCATTGGAGTTTCCTATCTTCAATATGATGCCAGGCTCGGAAACCACTATTGTGTTGTTGACTCAACGCGATATATTGTTTCCGAAGTCACCATTCCGGATAAAAGTTCGCGCTCTAGTTCTGCCCCCCAGCAAATGGCGGCAGTTGAGGGGATGAAGATAACAATCTTTACCACTCAGTACCGCAGCGGTGTTCAAGCCGTCGCAGGCGAACAAACCGAGGCCCAGATAGAGGAAATTTATAAGGAAAATTACACGTTTAACATTGTTTTTTGGGGGCTTATAATCATATGGTTTATACTCCTTATCCTTTCAAAAATCAAACAATGAACAAAAAACATCGCGGTCATTGACCGTGGTGTTTTTTTGTGTCTATTTTGTGTATTGACAATATTTTGTCGATAATATACTATCGTGCCAGAATATAATTATTAAAATTTATAAATATGAAGAAAGTTATTATTTTAGTGGCTGTTTTGGCAACCATTTTTAGCAGTTGCTCACGTTTTGACAGCAAACCGGTTGAACCTCACATCATTGGCGTCTCCAATCTTCAATATGATGCCAAAAGCGGACTTTATTACTGTGTTATTGACTCAATGCAATACACTGTGTCTGAGGTCACCATTCCGGACGAAAGCCCGCGTACATACTCCAAAACACAGCCAATGGCGGCGGTCGAGGGTATGAAAGTGACAATATTTACCACTCCGCATCATAACGGTGTTCAAGCTGTTGTTGGAGAACAAAGCGAAGAGCAGATTGAAGAAATGTACAAAGAAAACCACACATTTTACATTGTCTTTTTGGGACTGATGATTATTTGGGTAATAATCTTCATTGTGCCCAAAACCAACAAAAAACATCACAGTCAAAAACTGTGATGTTTTTTTATATAAAAAAGAACCTCGCTGATTTGCGAGGCTCAAAAAAGAACTATTTTTTCTTTGCCGGAGCAGGCTTTTTCGCCGGAGCAGGCTTTTTAGCCGGTGCCGGTTTTACAGTGACAGGCTTTGTTACTGCAGCCAGTTCCGAAGTGCAGTGCGGACAACGAGTTGCCGAAATATCAATCGTAGACTTGCAATATGGGCATTGCTTTGTTGTCGGAGCAGCTGCTTCTGCTGCCGCATCTTTCTTATCCATAGTTGCTTGAACTTTGTTGATACCTTTAATCAAAACAAATACTGCAAAAGCAACAATCAAAAAGCTGATCAACGAATTTATAAACGCACCGTATTTAATGGCAACTTCGTCAGAAAGCGCAATTTTCAAATCAGAAAAATCAACCTTGCCGAGCAACAAACCGATAGGCGGCATAATAACATCATTTACCAACGAGTCGACAATTGTTCCGAAAGCGCCGCCGATAATGATACCGACAGCCATATCAATCACATTGCCTCGCATTGCAAACTTCTTAAATTCGTCAAAAAAAGACTTCAACATATCTATCCCTCCAAAAATAATTTATATCAAACTTTCTCTACCTGATTAAACTCGAGTTCAACCGGAGTAGAGCGACCAAAAATAGAAACCGAAAGTTTTAATCTTGATTTTTCGGTATCAACATCTTCTACCAAACCGACAAAAGACGCAAACGGACCATCGCATACTCTGACCTGTTCACCAACTTCGAACTTGATAACAGTCTGCGGACGAGTAACGCCTTCTTCAATTTGTTTAATAATCCTTTCTGCCTCAGCATCAGAGATAGGCAAAGGCTTATTGCGGGGCCCCAAAAAATTGGTAACGCGGGGAGTGTTCTTGATAACCAACCAAGCATCATCGGACATCTCCATCCTAACCAAAACATACCCCGGGAAAAACTTGCGTTCGGAATTGACTTTTGCACCTTTTTTAACTTCTACAATATTCTCAGTAGGTACCATAACTTCCAAAATCTTATCTTCCATATTCTTCAATACGGCCTGTTCGCGCAAAGATTCGGCAACCTTTTTCTCCGAACCGGAATAAACGTGAACAACATACCAACGAGCAGCCATTTTAATTTTTCTCCTAACCAAAGATTAATTTTACAACAAAACCGAAAAACTGATCTACAAAAAAGAAAAATGTTGCCGCAATTGCAACCAACACCAGCACCATAGCCGAAGTTTGCAAAACTTCTTTATTTTTAGGCCATGTTACTTTTTTAACTTCTTGTTTAACCTGTCTAAAAAACAATATAGGATTAACTTTTGCCATCAATTCCATCCAATTTCAAAAAAACTTTTCAACAACGGCTCATAAAAAAGCCAAACTTTAAGAGCAAAATTGCCACAATCACAAAAAGCTCAAATGGTGACCACAGAACTCTCAAACTAGTGCCTAATAAATATCTTTTTAATCAATATGTCAAGGCAATTCTTTCATTAGTCCAAGTTTTATACAACAAACACAGAATATAAAACATTTGACAGCAAACTTTTTTTATAATATTTTAGGCACTGCAACGGCTGATTACCGTTGTGAGGTTTAGAACCCTCAATAAATCAAGATGCCTGCACTTTAAAAATGCGTAGGTAATAAATACTTTCCGGCAATGGCTGGAAGGTAGTAGAATAAGTTTATTAAAACAAATATACTACACTATTTTTTTCTTGATTAATAGGTTCTAACTTCCAGCTGCTTCTCATCAAAGCGGCCTTTTTATTATGGAGAAAGTTGCTATGGAAACCTATTTGAAAAATTTTTTTATTTTTCCCCCTTTAAAACCATTTATTGGCGCTTATATAAAACTTTTGATTACACTACCACAAGCAAAGAGGAGAGCTTCCCATGCCTAAAATTTCTGTTCTGATGCCGGTCTATAAAACGCCGGAAAAATATCTTCGTGAAGCCATCGAAAGTATTTTAAACCAAACTTTTACAGATTTCGAATTCCTAATTTTGGACGACTGCCCCGAAGACAACCGCAAAGACATTGTGTTTTCATATCACGACAAAAGAATAAAATATTTTCAAAACAAACAAAATATGGGCATTTCTGCCTCTCGCAACAAACTTCTTGACCTAGCCCAAGGCGAATATCTTGCCGTTATGGATCACGACGACATCTGTCTTCCCAAGCGTTTTGAAAAAGAAGTGCAATATCTTGACGAACACCCGAAAACAGGTGTCGTTAGCAGCCAAGTAAAACGTATTATTTCAAAAAAAATAACCCAAAACCCGACAGATGACAAAGAAATAAAGCTTGCTTTGATGCGTGTCAGTGTTATGGCGCATCCTGCCGCAATGATTAGAAAATCCGTTCTCATTGACAACAAGATTCGCTACGAAGAACAATACAGTCCGGCAGAAGACTATGCTCTTTGGTGCAGACTCATACCCTATACTGATTTTCACAATCTTGAAGATATTTTGCTTCTTTATCGCGACCACAACCAAAATACATCACACCTCCAGTCTGCCAAAATGAAAAAAGCAACATTATCAATTTGGGCATTTGTAGAAAATGAAAACCCGATTCTTTACAAAGATTTTTCAAGCAAGGCCAGAAAAAAATCCTATGTTAAACTTTTCGGCATAATTCCCTTTTTGAGTGTTATTAAACAAGGTGATAACAGCAAATTTTACCTTTTTGAAAAAATCCCGATTTTGAGCATAAAACAAACGTTCAAGCTGAAAGGAAAATAAATGCCTGCGGTCAGTGTTATCATTCCCTGCTACAATCAAGAGAGATACATAAGCGAATGTCTCGATTCTCTCAATATGCAAACCTTCAAAGATTTTGAAGCTATTATTATCGACGACGGATCAACTGACAACTCAGCACAAATTGTTCGTTTATATACGGATAAATATCCGAATTTTAGTATGATTTCACAACAAAACAAAGGAGTTGTCTCCGCCCGCAATTTTAGCATTGCCCACGCCAAAGGAGAATATATTTTCCCCCTCGATGCCGATGATATTATTGCCCCGACAGCACTCGAAAAACTTGTCGCTGCAATAAAAGCCGGCAAAGGCGACATAATTACCAGCCGTGTTGAGATGTTTGGCAAAAAAACTGGAGAACTGAAACTGAAATATCCTAACAAATATAATCTTTCCAAAAACAACTGTCTGGTAAACAGCTCTCTTTTTCGCAAAGCAGACTTTGAAAAATCCGGCGGCTATGACAGCGAATTTAATTTGGGACTTGAAGATTATGATCTCTGGCTCAACATGGTTCTAAATCAAAAATTAAAAATATATCGGATACCCGAAATTTTGTTTTTTTATCGAATAAAAAACATAACAGAATCCAGAAACTTGCAACAAATACAATTGCATAATAACATTTTGCTAAAAAAGCTGAAACGCAAATATCCCCAAATGTTCTTTTACCGTATTTTTCGAAAAATAACCAAATATTTTACCGATTGAATTTATTTTTAATCAATATTTTATAATTATGGCATAGAATCAACAGCAATAAACTATCATAAAGGAAATTGCTATGTTTCTCTCATATTCCGGAAAAAATGAACTATTGTCACTGATAAGCCCAGATGAAAATATTTTGTGGCAAGGTCGCCCCAATAAAAAATGCTTTATTCTTGAAGCAATTTTTAATCCATTATTACCGATAGCTTTTATTTGGGGACTCATTGACTTTTCTATGATGTTTGCGGCAATGAATGAAACTTCCAAAGAAATGAGTAGTCTCAAGTATGTTCTTAGCGGTTTTTTTGCTCTGCATTTAATGCCCGTATGGATATATCTTGTTGGTGTTTTATTTTCTTTTTTGCGCTATCAACACACCCATTTCGCCGTTACCGACCAGGGCGTATACGTTTCTGGCGGAACTTTCACACAAAACTACGAACGCAAACCTTTTACTGAAATATCCCATGTCAATTTACACCGCGGTATTTTTGATCAATATCTGGGAGTTGGCGATGTTGTCCTGACCGGCAACCATGATGGCTATAATCCTCGCCACAATTTATATAGAGGCACAAGCATTTACGATATCAGCGACTATGCAAAAGTTTATCAGTTGGTCAAAAAATTGCAGACGGATATTTATGCTGATACAATGTATCCCAACGATTTGCGCCCATCTACAAATCGCGGTTACAAAACCAAATATACTCCAGAAGAATAGAGGAAAAAGAAAATGACTAAAGTAGGATTTTGCGGAATTTCCGGCAGCGGTATGAGTTCACTTGCACAAATATTAAAGCTTTCCGGTTATGAGGTTTGCGGCTCAGATCGCAATTTTGACTTGGGGCGTGACCTTGCAACAAAAGAAAAAATGCAAAAAATGGGCATTTCAATATATCCGCAAGACGGCTCCTGGATTGATAGCGACCTAAAATGGCTTTGCGCCTCTACCGCCGTAGAAGATACAATCCCCGATGTTAAAGCCGCCAAAGAAAAAAATGTTCCAATAATAACTCGCCCGCAGCTTCTGGCCGATACTTTCCATTCATATCACTATGGCATAGCTGTTGGTGGCACCAGCGGCAAAACCACTACAACCGCCATGATTGGATATATTCTTGACAAAGCCGGCAAAAAACCTTGCATGATAAACGGCGGTCTTTTGCGCGATTACGAGGGTATAAGCGCAATCCCGAATATTATCTATAACAAAGGCGATATCTGCGTTGTTGAAGCCGACGAAAGCAACGGCAGCATTGATTTGTACAATCCATACATTGCACTCATAACCAACATTTCTGCCGACCACAAATCATTGGAAGAACTTTCTTTTTTGTTCCAAAACTTTGCCAACCGCACCCAAAAAAGCGTTATTATCAATGATGATTATGAGCTATGCCGCAACCTAAAAATCAACAAGCCTGTGCTTACTTTTTCAACACAAAATCCAAAAGCGGATTTTTGTGCCTACAACATCACTCCTTTGGCGCATGGCACACAATACGATTTTGATGGCAAAACCTATACCTTGAACCTGATTGGTGAGTTCAATATTGCCAATGCTTTGGCTGCCATTGCCGCTTGTGCCGAAATGGGGCTTGACAGGCACACTGCTGCAGAAATCTTGCAGGGTTTTCATGGCACAAAACGTCGTTTGGAAGTAATCGGGCAAAGAAATAATATAACAGTAATTGACGATTTTGCACATAATCCCGACAAAATTAAAGCCTCAATAACTGCACTCCGCAGATATAACGGAAGACTTATCGTTATGTTTCAGCCGCACGGTTTTGCCCCCATGCGTTCGCTCGGCAAAGAAATTATGAGCGAGTTTACTCACAACATGAATGACGAAGACATTTTGATAATGCCGGAAATCTTTTTTGTCGGCGGCACGGTTGCAAAAGACATATCTTCAAAAAATCTGATAGATTATGCCGTAGAGCAGGGCAAAAATAATGCCTTTTTCGTTCCCGACAAAGCGTCTGCAATGGAAAAGATTTTACAATTTGCACAATCCGGCGACCGCATAGTGATAATGGGCGCTCGCGACAATTCACTAACCGACTTTTGCCGTCAAATATTGGAGAAATTATAATGCAAAAAATCAAATCCGGAGACAAAGTTGCTGTTATAGCTCCTTGCGGGCAAATCGGAGATTTGAGCAAAATTGATTCTGCCGTAAAATATCTCAAAAGCTTGGGTCTAAAACCGGTGTTCGGCAAACATCTGTTGAAAGTTCGTCGCTATATGGCCGGAACCGACGTTGAACGTGCCGCAGATATTAATTCTGCTTTTGCCAATCCGGAGATAAAAGCTGTTTTCTGTGTTCGTGCCGCTGCCGGCGGAACCAGAGTTTTACCCCATATAGATTACGAGTTAGCGCGCGCCAACCCCAAACCTGTTATCGGTTTTTGTGATAATGCCGCCATACAAATTGCCTTGCATCAAAAAAGCAAACTAGTTTCCTATAACGGTTTTGTCATGACCTATGACTTCAAAAACGGCAATTTGGATAGTCTGATAAAAGACAATTTGGAAAAACTGTTGAGCGGTGAACTTTTTGAAATAAAATCCGGCAAAACTCTGCAAAAGGGCTCAACTGAGGGAACTCTGATTTGCTCCAACTTAACTGTGCTTACCCGCATGGCAGGAACGCCGTATTTTCCTGACCTAAAAAACAAAATTTTGCTTTTGGAAGAAGTCAATGAGCCGGTTTATAAAATTGATTTAATGCTCCAACAGCTAAAACAGCAAAAGAATTTTGACAAGCTCAAAGGCTTAGTTTTCGGTCAATTTACAGGCGTTAAAGCCGACGAAGAAGACGGGACAATCAAAGATTGTTTGCACGACTTTTTGCAAGGTACAAAATTACCTGCAATTTATGACTTTAATTTCGGGCATACTCCGTCGCGCCATGTTCTGCCTCTTGGCGCCAAAGCCAGCCTCAATGCCGAC
>JAGCFG010000007.1 GCA_017650255.1 Alphaproteobacteria bacterium
CGGAGGCCAACGCTCTATCCAGCTGAGCTACGGGCACGCAATATGCCCCTATTATTACAGTAAAAAGAATTTAAATGCTACATTTTTTTTATTTTTTGTAAAAAATCCTTGACTTTTGTCGATAATGTGGCTATTAAAAGGCAACAAGTTTATTTTTTTTGAGGATTGGATTATGGTAAAAAAATGTGATATTTCAGGCACCGGCGTTATGAGCGGCAACAATGTCAGCCACGCAAACAATCGTACTCGCCGTCGTTTTATGCCGAATTTGCAAGTTGTTTCTTTGTTTAGTGAGGCTTTGAACAAGGTTTTCAAATTGCGCATTTGTTCAAAAACATTGCGTTCTGTTGAACATAACGGAGGTTTGGATTCTTATTTGGAATCTGCTCGTGCTGATGAATTGACACCTGAGGCTTTGAAAATTAAAAAATCTGTAGCAAAGAAAAAAGGTGTTTCTACTGTAAAAGCTTCTGCAAGAAAAACAGTAAAAAATAAATCTGCTCGTTTGACCAAAGTTGCAGCTAAAAAAGCCGCTAAATAGAACTTTGCAAAAATATGAAAAATTTAAAACTCCGCTGACGCGGAGTTTTTTTTATTCTTCATCTTCGTCAATTTCTTCTGCTTCTTTTATCTCTGCTAAAATTTGACGAGTTTTATTGATGTCTGACTGTGTTTGTTTTATGTTGGGTACAAGTCGAGCGGTTTCGTAGATGTATAGAGCATCGTGAAAACAAGACAAAGCATCTTCCAAAAGTGATGAGTCGAGATCTTTTCGGCCTTGCAGATAATAAATATTGCCGATTTTTTCTTGGGCAGCGGCCCAGAAAAGAGGATTTTCTTTTTCGGTATCAACTTTTTGTTGGTTTTGGTAGGCTGTTACTGCCAAGTTATAAATTTCTGTGCTTTTAGTAAGATGGGCAAGATTGTGCAACAAATAGCCGAGTTCTTCCTGAATGTGGGCCCAAAATTTTGGAAAAAGTGTTTGGGTATATATTTTTTCGGACTCACGAAGTTGAAATACGGCATCACGGAGAGCCTGCAGATCTTCGGTTTGTTTCCAGTAGTTGATGTACAATTCGGATAATTTGTAGCAGATATAGCCATAATCGTAGGGGTAGGTGTATTTGCTCAAATATTTTTGTGCCATTTGATAATTTTTAATGGCGTTGCGAAAATATACAGCTGAATTGCTCAATGTATATCGTGCGGCGCAATCGTTTAGTTGTCCTAAATGGTAGTATATGCAGCCAAGATGTGTTGGGTGTAAAATTTGATTTTGGTGCTGTAAGGCTGTGCTGAAAAGGTCGTTGATAATTTTGAAGTCGTTATCATGCTGGCTGTCATAGGCCAGGCTTAGGTATATTATACCAAGCATATTTAATATGTATGGAAAATATTGATCTTCGAGCGATTGTAAAGAATCGACTTGTGAGAGCTGTGCAGATATTTTTTTCAATAAATATTTTCTGTAAATTTGCATTTCTCTTTCTGGAGAGTTGACGGTGCTGACAACGGCTCCGTATAAGAGGAGAATTAACTCGGTAGAAATTTTGTGAGGATCGTCGTTTAAGACTTCGGCAGGGAGATAAAAACAATCCATAAGCGAGATGAAAGAATTGCCTTTGTCTTCGTATTGGTATTGTGCTTGAAAGTTGAGACGAACCCTGTCTTTGTCGCGGTAGCCCCAGATTATGACATCAGCTTTGTTTTGTGATAAAATGGAATTTCCGGTATCTATAAGATCGAATATATTGCGACTTTCCAAATTGAGGAAAGAGTGGTCAAAGTTTTGGGTATAAGCAGTGGCGTCAATTCCCTCGCAAAGGTTGAGAACTGCAGCCAAGTTGATAGCGCCGTTGTTGGTCGTGCTGTCATAAAAATCGGCAACAATAACTTTGAATCTCGGGTTTGAGATTGGAATATTTTTTTCCGGAGGTGTCGGAATTGCCGTTTTTGTGAAAAATGATCCAACTTTCCAAGTCATTGGTTGTCTTCTTCCTTGTTTGAATATTGTTTTATACTGTTTATTCTGGCCTGTAAATCTTCCAGAACTTCTTTGTTTAGGTCTTTTATGGTCTTGTTATTTTCGGATAGATTGCGCATTTTGAATGTAAGCCAAATACTAACCAAAGCAGATATGAGCAATAAAGAATGCGGTTGTGAATTGTAGGCTTGAAATGATCCGAAAATAATAATCAAAATTTGGGCGCGACACAAAAAACTTGTGGCAACTTGAGGGGAAATCCCTTGGGCAAGGGCTTGTCTATATGAGGTATTTTCTTTGATGTCGGAATATTGTTCTATAAATGTTAATCTCAATGCCAGCGCCCAGATGAAGTCGGTAATAAAATATAATGTGAAAATAGCGGCACAAGATGCAGCCTGTTCCCCTGCTGTCCATAGCAAAAGTGCAAAGATTATGAAGCCTAAACATGAGGCATCATTATCGGAAATTGATTTGTTTGCGGGTGGGTATGTCGCAACCATTATCGAAAAACAAGCGGCGCAAATTATCATGCCGAGAAGACCTAAAAAGGAGGGAATTGCTCCAATTAGTCCTAAAACTGATATACCGAGAGCTATTGTCGCCGATTGTGTGCCAAGAGTTGCACCGCCAAGGTTGGTATATCTGTATAGATAGCTGAATAGAAAGCATGCGGCAAAAACAATTAAACGAGTGCATAGGGCAGGAATAGGCAAAATTGCCGAAATGGTTTCTGTTGGAATGGCAAATGAACAGGCAAGGCTGGCAAATGATAAAAATATGGGAAAATATTTAGAGATATGGGAGTTTTTGTTGCACAGAAAGAGCAAAATTCCCAACAAAAACGGGATTATCATTTCGATAAAATTGAATTGGTGTAAAAAGTCATATTTATCAAATACGAATGGATATACAGCCGAAGATATTATTGTTACTGTTATTATGAATGGTAAAAAAAATGATTTAATATTTTTTTCTTTGTTTGCAAAAGGATTGTTGCTTGAGAAAAATATTTTGTATGAAACAGAAGGAATAATGAATGCAAAAAATATGGCTATAATCGATATTATAAAGTTGATATTCATTATTTGTGCTCCGTTACATTTGTTTTTGGTGTTTTTCTGAGAAAGTATATTGTAAATGGTTTAAAAAATCATCTACAAATTTTTTCTTTTTTGTAATTTTGCAACAAAAAATCCGTCTATGCCGCCAATATGCGCAAAATGGTATGGAAGACAGCGGACAAAGCCTTCTTTGGTCAGTAAAACAGACATTTCTTGTTGTTGCTCTAGCGAAAGTGATGAAAAACTTATGGGCATAATTCTAAATTCCGGATGCGAATCGATAAATTGTATAATTTGTTTTTCTCCCTCTGCTTTGGATAAGGAGCAAACTGAATAAAGTAATATTCCGTTTTCTGATAAGTGTGGGGAGGCGGCTTCTAGCAGTTTTTTTTGTAAAACTGCGTTTTGGTCAACGTCTTTAATTGTGCGTGTGTGCATAATTTCGGGGTGACGACGCAGAGTTCCGGTTGCGGAGCATGGAGCGTCGAGGACAATGATGTCATAGGTCTTATTATTATTTTGTAAAAAATCGATTGCGTCGGCGCAAATAATTTCTTTTGGCTGCAGATTTAGGCGCTTTAAGTTTTGTTCCAATATCTTTATGCGAGATGATGATATTTCGACAGAAGTTACGATTGCCCCGCTATTTAGGAGTTGTGCGGTTTTGCCGCCCGGTGCTGCGCAAAGCTCGAGGATATTTTTGTTTCTTATGTTGTCAAGAACTTGTATAGCAAGAGACGATGAAAAATCTTGTACCCACCATTCACCTTGCTCGTATCCATGCAGATGAGTGATGTTTCCGGCAGAAAAGATTCTAACGGAGTTGTTTGGTAATTGTTGGGCGTTGAGATTTTTTGCCCATGTTTCCGGTGAGTTTTTAACAGTAATATCAAGCGGTGGTTCTTTTGCTACGGTTTCAACGATTTTTGTAATTTCTTTGGGAGTATAGTCTTGTTGCAGAAGTTGAGCAAATTTTTTTGGTAAAATAATTCCGTTATTTTGTGCGAGAATTGAATTTTTGTTTTGGCAGAATTTGCGCAAAATTGCATTTACAAAAGAGGCGCAATATTTGTTTTTGAATTTTTTTGCAAGTTCGACGTAGCTGTTGACAGCAGCATATTCCGGTGTGCTGAAAAACAAAATTTCAACGGCACCGAGAATGATAATCAGATGTTCGACGGCAAGTTTTTGTGGCAATTTTTTTGAGGAATATCCGTTTATGTAGTTTTTTATAAATTCTTGCTGTCGTAATGCTGTAAAAACCAGTCTTTTGCAAAATGCTCTGTCTTGCGAATCGGCGATATTGTCTAATTCATTGGGAAAATTGCCGGACAGCATGGTTTGATAAATTTTAAGCGCAGTGTTTCTAATGCTCAATTTTTTTTACCTTTCTGTTGGTATTTTTGAGCCAGTTTAGAAAATTGGTTTGATAAATACAAGGGGAAAATAAAATCCGCTATTGTATTTTTGCTATAAATATTATAATCTTGTCTAAAATTTTGAAGTGATAAGTGATAAGAAAGGTTTTTTATGAGCACTGTTAATACTCATTATAACGGTAAAGATTTTTCCGAATGGCAGAAAGAATGGGCTTTGGAAGATCGTTATAATTTTAGGACAATAGAATCAAAATGGCAAAAAATATGGGAAGATGAAAAAGTTTATCGTGCGGAGATAGATGGAAACAAAGAAAAACTGTATTTGTTGGTAGAGTTTCCATATCCTTCTGGTGCTGGGTTGCATGTGGGGCATCCGCGTTCTTATACCGCTTTGGATGTTGTTGCACGCAAGAAAAGAATGGAAGGATATAATGTTTTGTATCCTATGGGGTTCGATGCATTCGGGCTTCCGGCAGAAAATTATGCTATTAAGACAGGTGTTCATCCAGCTGTTTCTACGAAAGAGAATATTGCAAATTATAAACGCCAACTGAAGATGCTCGGTTTTAGTTTTGACTGGGATAGATGTATAGAAACTTGTGATCCGGAGTATTATAAATGGACGCAATGGATGTTTTTGAAATTTTTTGAAAAAGGTTTGGCGTATAAAACAAAAATGCCGATTAATTGGTGTCCTAGTTGTAAAGTCGGTTTGGCAAATGAAGAAGTTGTTGATGGTAAATGTGAACGTTGTGGTGCGGAGGTTGTGCGTAAAGACAAAGAACAATGGATGATAGCTATTACTAAATATGCTGACAGATTGATTAATGATTTGAATGATCTTAATTTTATTGACAGAGTGAAAACTCAGCAAATAAACTGGATAGGAAAATCTGAGGGTGCAGAATTGGACTTTGATTTTGCTGACGAAAAATTGCGCGTATTTACGACTCGTCCGGATACGGCATTCGGAGTTACCTATATGGTTATGGCGCCTGAGCATCCATTTGTTGCAAAATATATGGAAAGGTTTGAAAATAAGGCAGAAGTTGCGGCTTATGTTGAGGCAGCAGCAAAGAAGTCTGATTTGCAACGTACAGCGGGTGAGGAAAAAACTGGTGTTGAACTAAAAGGTATTCAAGCTAAAAATCCTTATAATGGGAAGATGATTCCGGTATTTATTTCCGATTATGTTTTGACCGGCTATGGAACCGGTGCAATTATGGCTGTGCCTGCTCACGATCAACGAGATTATGATTTTGCAAAAGCTTTTAATTTGCCGATTGTTCAGGTTTTGGAAGGTGGGGATATATCGGTGCAGGCTTGGGAAGAAGACGGCTTGCATATAAATTCGGATTTCTTAAACGGATTGAACAAAGAAGATGGAATGAAAGAGGCAATAGATTATGCCGTTAAAAACGGGTTCGGACATCCAAAAGTTAATTTTAAGCTGAGAGATTGGGTCTTTTCACGTCAGCGTTATTGGGGAGAGCCGATACCGATGGTTTATTGTGAGCATTGCGGGTGGCAGCCTTTGCCGGAATCGGAGTTGCCGTTGACTTTGCCAAATATTTCTGATTATTTACCGAATGACGAAGGAGAATCTCCTTTGGCAAAAGCAACAGATTGGGTCAATACAACTTGTCCGAAATGTGGTGGTAAAGCTCGCAGAGAAACTGATGTTATGCCGAACTGGGCCGGTTCTTCCTGGTACTTTTTGAGATATTGTGATCCGCATAATGATAAAGAATTTGCCTCGAAAGAAGCTCTTGATTATTGGATGAATGTTGATTGGTACAATGGGGGTATGGAGCATACTACTTTGCACTTGTTATATTCGCGCTTTTGGCATAAGTTTTTGTATGATTGCGGATGTGTTCCGACCAAAGAACCTTATGAGCGACGCACTTCGCACGGCATGATTTTGGCTGCAAATGGTGAAAAAATGTCAAAATCGCGCGGTAATGTGGTTAATCCTGACGATATTGTCGAGAATTTTGGCGCTGATACTTTCAGACTTTATGAAATGTTTATCGGACCTTTTGAACAAGCTGCGATGTGGTCGGAAGAAAGCTTGATGGGGGTATATCGTTTTGTCGGAAAGACATATTCGTTGTTCAAAAAAATTGCTGATATTCAGCCCACTGAAAAAGATTTGCGTGCTATGCACAAGTGTATTTTGGAGGTTAGCGAAAGAATTGACGCGATGAAATTTAATACTGCGGTTTCCTCGTTGATGTCTTATGTAAATTATTTGAGCTCAATGGAAAAAATTCCGCAAGTAATGTATGAAAATCTGCTAAAATTATTGTTCCCGTTTGCTCCTCATGTAAGCGAAGAGATGTGGGCGCGATTGGGACATGAAAAAACTATTTTGGCTGAAGTTTGGCCGAAAGGTGATAGAAAATTGGCAGAAGATAATGTGGTAACTCTGGCTGTGCAGATATGTGGAAAAATGCGCGGAACAATAGAGATGCCAAAAGATTCTCCACAAGAAGAGGTGGAGAAAAAGGCATTGCAACTTGAAAATGTTGCTCGTCAACTTGAAGGTTGTAATATTAAAAAAATAATTGTTGTACCAAATAGGATTGTGAACATTGTTGTATAGAAAAATTTTGTTGGTGCTGCTTGTCTTTGTGACGGCGGCTTGCGGTTTTGAACCTTTGTATGTCGAAAGAACAGGGGATAAAGGGTGGTATTTTGATGGTAGCTTTGACAGTTCCATTTCGCAAGAAATGGCAAAGGTCAAGGTTATGCCTATTAAGGACAGGTTTGGTCAGATGATGAGAAACAACTTAATAGATTTACTTTCTCCAAAGGGGCAACCACAAAACCCGAAATATAGGCTTTTTGTAACGTTGGATAGCAAGACAGAAACAAACCAGGCCTTGCGTTCCGATATTACTGCAACTCGTAAAATGGTGAAATATAAAGTTTCTTATTATATGACAGAAAACGAGAAAAGAGTGATGAAAGGTGATAGTGTTGCTTATAATGGATATGATATTTTAGCAAATCCGTATTCTACAACAATTGCAAAGAAGAAAGGTGATGAAGATGCAGCAAAAATTATTGCCAATGATATTTCTTTGCGTTTAGGAGCATATTTTCACAGCATAGCGACCAAGCGGGGCAATCCGAATGATTTTTAAGGCTTTGCAGGTTGAAAATTTTATAAAAAGAGCCGATGAAAAGATAAAAGCAATATTGGTTTTTGGTACTAATGATGGTTTCGTGCTTGATACTAATAATCGAATTTCTAGATCAATTTGCAGTGATTTGAATGATGCTTTTCGGGTTGCTGACTTGTCAGGCGAGAGTGTGCTTGAAGATGTAGGCAAACTTTATGCAGAGTATAACGGGCAGTCGTTGATGGGTGGCAGAAGGGTTGTGATTGTTAGGGAAGTTTCCAACCAGCTGACAAAAGAGATCAGAAAAATGTTAGATGATAGCAAATCGGATAATTTGCTTTTGATGTATGCAAGCAATTTCAATAAAAAATCGGCATTGGTACAGTTGGCGGAAAGCAGTGATGATATGGCTTGTTATGCCTGTTATGATGACAAAAACACAGATGTGTATGATATGTTGAAATCGACGGGATTAACTTTTAATCCGGATGCTATAGAGTTTTTGTGTGCAAGACTTTCAAATGACAGAATGATAAATATGTCGGAAATTGAAAAGCTGAAAACTTATATGGGCGAAGCAAAAAATGTTACGATAGATATGATAGCGAAAGTTATAAGCGATCAATCAAACTCTAGCGCTGAAGATATATGTTATGCGGCAATGGATGGTAACAAAAATTCAGCGGTTAAATTGTATGAAAAATATGTGGCGGAGGGGAATGATTCTATTTCACTTATAAAAGCAATGGAATATCATGTGATGAGATTGTTAAGCTGTGTTGCAAAAATGGAAAAAGGAAATAGTGCGGATAAAGTGGTTTCGGGATTGATGCCAAAATTGATGTTTTATAGGAAAGAATCCTTTATGAGCCAGTTGAGAAAATGGAGAAGAGATAAAATTTTTTCAATTTTGGATCTTTTGTATGATGCGGAAAAAAATTGTAAAACAACAGGTATGCCGGAAGATGAAATTGTTGAGAGAATGTTGCTGAGGGTGGCTAGCGTAGCCAACAGGTAGAAATGTTTAGCGAAAAGTTTAATAAGTTTATTGAGATGTGGCAAAAAGATTTTGCTATCGAGAAGAGTATTGATGAAAAAATTTGCGCCGATAAAGATGGAAATCCAATTCCGTGGTATACTTATCCGGCGATTGAATATTTGTCACAATTTGATTATTCTGATTTGAAAATATTTGAATTCGGGTGCGGATATTCTTCGGCTTTTTGGGCGGAGAGGGCAAAAAAGGTTGTGAGCATTGAAGATAAAACAGATTGGTTTGAAAAATGGAAAAAAGAGTTTGAATATCAAAATCTTGATATCAGATGGCGCGATGAAGGCGAAGGTTATGAGGCGGCAATTTTTGAAGATACTGAAAAA
>JAGCFG010000054.1 GCA_017650255.1 Alphaproteobacteria bacterium
CAGTCATTTCTTTTCCCTTCAGTTCAAAAAAGTTAACAAACCGGCCACAAACTGTTTTATTGCGGCCAATCTTTCTTTATAACCCGACAAATCCTGCGCCACAAAAAGCTTTTGGTCTGGGCGCACTTTAATATATCCTCCGGACTTTGCAATCATACCGATTAACTTGTCTGAGGCTGCAAAATAATTATCCTTAAAACCGAGCACAAAACCTTTTGCTCCGGCATCAATACGCTCTACATTAGCCTTTTTGCAAAGCTGCTTAATCTCTACTGTTTTGAGCAGATTTTCCACCTCTTGAGGAATTTTCCCGAACCTGTCCGTCAATTCTTCCCTCATATCCAAAATTTCTTCCTCATTTTCAAGCTCGCCGATCCTCTTATACAACCCCAAACGCACACCCAAATCTCTCACATAACTTTCTGCAATCATAATCGGCACACCGGTCACAATTTGCGGGCTCCAATCCTGCGCGGTTCTCTCCTCTGGCTTTTCTCCGTTCTTAATTCTCATAATCTCTTCTTGCAACATATGATGATAAAGAGCTATACCGACATCTTTAATATGCCCCGACTGCTCCTCACCCAACACATTACCCGAGCCTCTGATATCCATATCATGACTTGCAAGTGAAAAACCAGCTCCCAAACTATCCAGAGCCTGCAAAATACTCAATCTCCTTTCTGCCAAAGGCTTCAGCATTTTGTGCTGCGGAACCGTAAAATAGCAATATCCGCGCAACTTCGAACGACCGATTCTTCCTCTCAACTGATAAAGCTGAGCCAAACCGAACATATCCGCACGATAAACAATCATCGTATTAACCGACGGAATATCAATTCCCGACTCAATAATTGTTGTCGAAAGCAAAACATCGCCTTTTTTATCAACAAAATCATTCATCACATCTTCCAACTGCCGTACCGGCATTTGTCCGTGCGCCACCAAAATTGTTGCCTCCGGCGCAAGCTCTTTCAATATCTTGTTCACTTCCGGAATATCCGAAACTCTGGGACATACCACAAAAGTCTGCCCTCCTCTGAACTTTTCGCGATAAATTGCCTCTTTTATCATCACCCTGTCAAACGGCATCACAAAAGTTCTGGCCGCCAACCGATCGACCGGCGGAGTTGCAATTATGCTCAGCTGTTTAACTCCGGTAAGTGAAAGTTGCAAAGTTCTCGGTATCGGTGTTGCCGTCAAAGTCAGGACATGTACATCATTTTTCAAAGACTTCAACTTTTCTTTATGTACAACCCCAAAATGCTGCTCTTCATCAATAATCAGCAGCTCCAAATTAGAAAATTCTATCCTGTCGCTCAAAAGTGCATGTGTCCCGATTACAATGTCGAGCGAACCATTTTTCATACCTTCTTTAATTTTGCGCGCTTCTGCCGGTGTTGTCAACCTCGACAACATTCCGATTTTCAGCGGGAAACCGCCCATTCTCTGAACAAAATTAAGATAATGCTGTCTGGCAAGCAAAGTTGTCGGCACCACAACAGCCACCTGTCCTCCGGCCATTGCCACCGTGAATGCCGCTCGCAAAGCCACTTCTGTTTTGCCAAAACCGACATCTCCGCAAATCAGCCTGTCCATAGGTATTCCGGCCGCCAAATCTCCCATAACATCATCTATCGCACTCAATTGATCGTCCGTTTCATTATATGGAAAACCGGCACAAAATTCATCATAAACTCCGTCTGCAGGCACAAAACTTTCTGCTTTTTTCAACTGTCTTTGAGCCGCAACAGCAATCAATTTTTCCGCCAAATCTCTGATACGTTTTTTAACGCGGTCTTTTTTGGCCTCCCACGCAATTCCGCCCAAAACATCCAAAGCAACATTTTCGTCTTCGGAACCATAGCGCGAAATCATTTCGATATTTTCGACCGGCACAAACAACTTGTCATCATTGGCATACAAAATCTTCAAACAATCATGGTCAGCTCCGCCCGCCACAATATTTTCAAGCCCCATAAACCGCCCTATTCCGTGCTCAATATGCACCACCAACTCTCCGATATTGAGCGAGGAAACATCTGCAATAAAATCTTTTGCCGAAACCTTTTTATTTTGGCGCCGATTTTGCTTTGCCCCCAAAATATCCTGCTCACTCAAAAGATAAATTTCGTCATTACGAAACCCGTGCGGAACACCCAAAACTATCAATGTCGGCTGACTTTTTGCCTTTATCAAAGCCTCTTTCCAGCTTTCTGCCGTTGCAAAAGATTGTTTTTCATCAGCTTCTTTCAGCAATAACAAAAGTTTTTCTCTTGATCCCAAAGAATAACAACAAATAATTCTTGCCAACTTGCCATATTCCGCAAGGCTCTCCGCCGCTTGCTTAAATATCTGAGAAACCGCCACATTTTTCAATGCCGAAAAATCCCGTGCCGGCACAGCCTTCATATCAATTGTCTTGTCATCTTCCGCAAGATTAAGCCCGCTAAACTCCAAATTCGCTTTTTCTTTCACAATTTCAGCAGTCAAAAACATTTTTTCCGGCGCAACCGGACGATAAACATCAACTTCATTACTGTTTTTTGTTATCTTCAAAGCCTCAAGCCTTGCCGTATAGTGGTCAGCAATACTGTCTTGTTTTGCACTAAGTGCCGCATCGGAATTTCGTCCCAAAACCACCATCGCTCTTGGAGAATAATCAAAAATTGTCGGCAAACTCTCCTCATAAAAAAATGGTAGCCAATTTTCCATACCCATATATTTTTTGCCGTTCGAAATTGCTTCATATATCTCGTCTTCGCGGCAGGCAAGTCCGAAATCCTCCCTATATTTTGAGCGAAAACTCTTGATTGTATTTTCATCCAAAACAACTTCATTTGCCGCTGCAAAGGTATAGTGTTCCAATTCTCCGGTGGTTCTTTGCGTCAAAACATCAAAACTGCGTATTCTCTCCACCTCATCGCCAAACAAATCAATACGCAAAGGCTTGTCCGTCCCCACCGGAAAAATATCCAAAATATCACCGCGCACGGCATATTCTCCGGGTTCCATAACTTGTTCAACACGATTATAGCCATTAATCGCCACATAGTGCAAAAAATCATTAAAACTCAGCTCTCCGCCTTTTTTTATGCTTTTTACCGAATTTATAAATACTTTTTTCGGCGGAAGCTTTTGCAAAACCGCACCGACACTCGTTATGATAAATCTTGATTTTTTAGCATCAGGAAAAAGCGATAATTGCGCCAAAACATCAACTCTCTGTGCAACCAGCGCGGCATTTGGCGAAACCCTGTCATAAGGCACCGTATCCCAAGCCGGAAAGCGCAAAACCTCTGCCTCCGGCATAATATATTCCAAAACCTGTGCCGTCTGTTCCAAAACCACACCATCCGGCGCCACAAACAAAATATCATCACTTGTTTTTTTTGCCAATTCTGCCAATATCCACGGCTCCATTCCTTCCGGCACCGAGGACAATTTTTCAACACCATTTCCAAACTTTTTCAACTGATTGAACATAATTTTATCTTCTTATTTACATCTTATACAAAAATATATACAATTACGCAATAATAGCAAACATTTTTGAGGTTTTTTGCAATGCGCCCCGACATTTTGTTTCCGCTTTTCAGAGAAATTACCTCCGTTTCGGGAGTTGGCGACAAATATGCCAAATTGCTCCGCAATCTCAATATTGAAAAAATTGTCCATCTTTTGTGGCATCTGCCCTATTCTTTTATCAATCGCAAACTTTTGCCTTCTCTTCTCTCCGGCAAAATCGGCGAAACAGGCACTTTTGAGGTCACCACCATCGAACATGTTCCACCAAAATTTAAGAGCAAACCATACAGAGTCCTTTGCCAAGACCAATTTGAAAACCAACTTGTTTTGTGCTTTTTCAAAACATTCGGCAATTTTTTGCTAAAGCAGCTGCCTCCGGAAGAAAAGCGCTTCATCAGCGGCAAGCTCGAAAAATTTAATAACCTTTTTCAAATTAATCATCCCGACTTTATCACCTCCCGTTTAGGCGATATTCCCGAGGTTGAACCCATATATAACCTGACTGCCGGCATCAGCAACAAATTTATCGGCAACCTCATAAAAAATACACTCCGGCAAATTCCCTCTTTTCCCGAATGGCTTGATGCCGAATTTATGAAACAACAGCATTTTCCAAGCTTTTCAACAGCTCTTTTTGCCGCTCATAATCCAAAATCTTATGCCGATATTTTGCCCTCCTCTCCGGCTCGCAATCGCCTTGCCTATGACGAGCTTTTATCAAACCAGCTTGCACTTGCCATTGTCCGCCAAAAAATAAAAAAACAAAATGGTCGTAAAGTTGCAGGCAACGGCTTGCTGCGCAAAAAAGTTTTAGACACTCTTCCCTTCAATTTGACAAACGCACAAGAAAAAGTCCTAAAAGAAATTTTTGCCGACCAAGCTGATGAAAGCAGAATGTTGCGCCTTTTGCAGGGTGATGTCGGCAGCGGCAAAACCATTGTGGCCCTTCTTGCCATGCTCAATGCCGTAGAATGTGGGCATCAAGCCGCAATTATGGCTCCAACCGAAATTTTGGCAAAACAGCATTTTGAAAGCATTGCTCCCATTTGCGAAAATATAGGCATTAGGGCAGAACTTTTAACCGGCAGAACCAAAGGCAAAAAACGCACCCAAATATTGACCGATCTTATAGATGGCAAAATAGATATCCTCATCGGCACCCATGCCCTGTTTGTCGAAGATGTAACTTTCAGCGACTTAGCCTTTGTAGTTATTGATGAACAACACCGTTTCGGAGTTCATCAAAGGCTAAATCTCTCCAACAAAGGCAATCTTGCTGACATTTTGGTCATGACCGCCACTCCCATTCCCAGAAGCCTTATTCTGACAGCCTTCGGTGATATGGAATATTCCAAAATCGACCAGCTTCCTGCCGGACGCAAACCTGTTGATACCAGAGTTATGCCCTTGACCAAAATTGATGAAATTATCTCCGCCCTGCAGAACAAACTCGCCCAAGGCGCAAGAGCCTATTGGGTTTGTCCGTTGGTAGAAGAGTCAGAAAAAATCGATCTTGCCGCTGCCGAACAAAGATTTGAAATTCTGCAAAAAACTTTTGGGGCAAAAGTCGGTTTAATCCACGGCAAAATGAAAGAAAAACAAAAAGATGAAATTATGGAACAGTTCAAATCCGGCAAAATCAACCTTTTGGTTGCCACTACCGTCATTGAAGTCGGCGTCAATGTTCCCGAGGCTACTATTATGATTATTGAGCACGCAGAGCGTTTTGGATTGGCTCAATTACACCAACTTCGCGGACGTGTAAAACGCGGCAACTCTGCCGCAACTTGTTTGCTCCTCTACAACTATCCGACGACACAAACAGCCATCTCCCGCCTGCAAATCATGAAAGAAACCGAAGACGGATTTCTTATTGCCGAAGAAGATCTCAAACTCAGAGGCGGAGGAGAAATTTTGGGCACGAAACAATCCGGTTTTGCCGACTTTAAGCTTGCAGATATGAGTGTCCACCAAGGGCTCTTGCTCACCGCCTGCCAAGATGCCAAAATGATTGTCACCCAAGATCCGGAGCTAAAATCTCCGCGCGGAGAAGCTTTGCGAATTTTACTATATCTTTTCGAACGCGACGATGCCGTAAAAACCTATTTGGCCGGATAACCGCTCGGCTTTGCAAAACTGACATACTTATGCATAAAATATGTGAAAAACGTAATAACAACAGTATATATTGCCTGTGCTACCAGCTCGTTCATATGGCATATATCAACCATAAAATACATCGCCACATAATTCAGAATTAAGGTTGTTATATAAACACCCCATGCCTTGCCGTATTCGCCCCAAAAATTTCCAAAAGACCTGAAAACATAGTATCTCATGGTAAAAATGGAAACATTAACCCCGATTATATAATTTATAATCAACGCCACTTGGTAAGGTATATTCAAAACAGCCACCAAAAATGCAAACAAGCTATATGCAAAAACCGTATTAAATCCGCCAACCAGCAAAAAACGCAGTTTTTGAGGAAATTTAAACCATATATCTTCAGCAAATTTGTATAATTTTAACATCTTCCCTCCTAATCAACTACATAAACGGCATAAACATCGTTTTCATAAACCAAAGTCTTGAGCCTTGGTAAATTGGCATCAAAAACCTTGTTTACAATAATATAGTCACCGGGAACCGCTTGCTCATACGAAAACTTCAATCCTGCATAACCACCGATTAAAAACTGTTTATAAAACTCATCCATCTTCAGCACAATGTTTCTGTCCGGCAACAAAAGTCCCAAAGAGACCTTCCAACCTGTTGTCTTCCAAAAAACGGTATCAATTTTTTGTCTGGAGAAAAAGTGAATATTCATCGGCTTATTTCTCAAATCACCAACAAATTGGTCAAGTTGCATATACGAAGCACCTTGTGGATATGCCGAATTGTCAACATCCATCTTTTTAGGCGCACGAGAGGCAATAAATTCAACCAGCTCATGTCTTGCAGCTCCCTGCATATTAATGAAAAAGTCATAATTTTGGTATACCGACCCCAAAAAGATCAGCGATGCCAAAATCTGCACAGCAGTCTTATTTTTTACATTTTCAAAAATATAAATTGTGCAAAATACCGCCGGCAAATACAAATAATAAGATTCTGGATAATCCTGTGAAGGAGCAATTTTTATCCAAAATACCACATAAACAACCATAAATGCAGAACCCAAAATACTGCCTTCCATCGCCAGACGAAAACTTGCAAACTGTCTTCTCCAAATTTTTCTCAACATCAGGAAAAATGCTACCGCAAATATCATCAGCTCAACAGCATAAATTCGCAACAACTCACCAATTTCAAAATAGTGCGTCATCAAATAGCGATTTTTGCTCAAAAGCGGCGTTGTTGCATAATAAAGCACAACCCAAACAAAAGCACTGACAAACATCAAAAACTCTGCCGGCATAACCGCAAGTTGTTTCCACGGACGCAACAACAACGCAAGCCTTATTCTCTTTTGTATAAAAATTGCCTCAAACAACCAATAAATACCATATCCGGCATAGAACAATATCAATGTTTCTTTTGTATATATAGCAAAATTCATAAACAGCAAAAACACCAGCAAATGTCTTGCTTTGCCGGTTTTTTGATAATTTTCCAACCCAATAAGACTAACAAGAACAAAAATAATAATATTTTGTTCAGGAAATACGATATTATTAACAGAAAAGACTGCCGGAATCAAATTGATCAGTGCCACCAAATACAAACGTTTTGCCTTTGGAATAAAAGAAAAGCACTTATACATCAAATACAAGCACAATACTTGCTTTAATACACAATACCAACCAATCATCCAATAATTGCCCGTAACCCCAAAAATAACATTGCCGTCAACATGCGACAACGGAGTAAAACGCCAATCCTTAAAAACTGGCAGCACTCCAAAAGTTAAATTGCGCATAAAGCCAGGATTCATCGAGTCAAAATTGTTCAAAATCGTCTGCTCCTCGCACGCAAAACGTACGACATAAGCTGCAAAAGAAGCTACCAGCGCAAACCACGCAAAGCCCAAATTTACCCTGTTTTCAGTCCCATTCTCTTTATCAGGAAAAACAGGTAAATATTCCGGCTTAAAAAGATATTTTACAACCAGCCAATTCAGTAACAAAAAGATGGTTACCCCGATAAAATACAAATAAGCATTAAAATACCTAAAATAGTGAACAAAATTGTTATAAATATGTGTCAATATGTCCGGATTAAAAAGTGGAAGTTCGTTCATCTGCATTTCCTTTTCAAGTTATAATTATTTCACCCAGGGCTTAAACCACTTGAGCAACGGTTTATATCTCAATTTGCGAGCCATTGTCATCCAATAAGGATATCTAAATTTTGGATGACAATTCAAAAGATTCTCAATATCGGTTTTGACGGCGCTGTCAGCCTGTATCATCATCTGCCTTTTTTGCAAAGAAAAATTATTTCAATGCAAATTATACCTGAACAAAACCTCTTGAATATTACAAACTCTGCACCCTGCCTGCAAAAACTGTCTGACCAAATCATAATCCTCTGCAGGAGTATACTTTGCATTATATCTAATTCCATGTTCGAGCAAAGCACTTTTTCTTATCATCATCGAAGGATGCATGCACGAGTTTGCTCTCATGAGTTCTTTCCATGTCACCTCAGAAGGCTGACACCACACCAAACCGATATTAGTAATCATTTTTTTGCATCTATTCACAATTCCCTTAACCGGTCTTTTATTAAACAATTCAATCCAAGTTCCAACAGCGGCAACATCGGGATTTTTATCCAAAAACTCAACTTGTTTTTCAAAACGTTTCGGCATAGAAATATCATCATTATCCATAATCGCCAGATATTCACCTTCCGCCAAATCTAAAAGGCGATTCCTGCTCCCCGATATACCGAGATTCTGTTCATTTTTATAATATCTGATTCGCTTATCATCAAAACTTTTGATAACCTCTTCAGAGGCATCTTTTGAGGCATCGTTCAGCAAAATCAGCTCAAAATCCTCAAAAGTCTGAGCAAGCACGCTTTTTATACAATCGCCGACGAAATCTTGCGAATTATAAACCGGAATAAGCACCGAAACCTTTACCATAATCTCCTCGCCCAAAACAATTTACACACTACTAAAATGCCTAATTAGTCCCATAAACATCATAAACTCTATTTCTATATACCAGATTATTTGTTCCTTGCAAATCCGGATCACTCTTCCTGTTGATAACAATATAATCACCTCTGGCAACCGTATCAAAAGAAATAGGATAAATAGCATAAGCCGAATTGATAAATCTTTCATAAAATTTATCCATTTTCACAAGAATGTTTCTATCTGTCAACATACTGCGAAAACTTGCAATCCAACCGGTTGTCCTCCAAAAAACCGTATCTACCATCAAATTTGACGAATAAAAATAAAGTGTCATAGGCTTTTTCGACTTATCTTGTAGTTTCGGAGCTTTTGTCTCAATAAAATCCATCAAATCATGCCTTGCATCTCCGTCCATATTTACAAGACAATTCCAATTTTGATACAAAGATAAAAGCACAAGCAATAAAGCCAAATATCTCTGTGTAGATACTTGTTTAATATTCTCAAAAACATAAATCGTGCAAAAAACCGCCGGCAAATAGACATAATAAGATTCGGGAAAATCCTGTGTAGGCACAATTTTCAGCCAACATATAATGTACCATACCAAAACAACTGACCCGATAACACTGCTTTCCATAAACATACACATATCTGAAAACTGCTTTTTATATATTTTTCTGCCAAGCAAAAACAAAGCCATCACTGTTACAATCAATTCAACCGCATAAACACCCAACATCTGCAACATCGGGGAAGCATGCGTTTTCAAATACCTGTTATCCGCAATATCTGCGGTAGCTCGACAATAAAACAGCAACCAAATCAGCATACTTACAAACATCAGCCACTCTATCGGCATCTTTCTAAGCTGTTTCCATGGTCTTTTAATCAAAGCAAAAGATATTCTGCCCTCTCTAAAACCATCATACAACAAGTATAATCCATACGATGCATAAAGAAGTATAGATGTTTCTTTGGTATAAATTGCACAATTCATACACAACAAAAACAACAACAAATACCTTGCCGAACCTGTTTTTTGAAACTTATCCAAACCTATCAGGCTGAGCAAAATAAATATTATCACATTTTGCTCGGGAAATACGATATTATTCACACAAAAAACAGCCGGAATAAAATTTATCAAACCAACCAAATACAAACGTCTTGTTTTAGGTATAAAATTAAAACATTTATACAAGAAATACAGTACTAAGATTTGTTTTAATATACACCAGCACCCGATTATAAAATAATTATTTGAAATTCCATAAATGATAATAGTATCAATATGAGTTAGTGGAGTAAAACGCCATCCCCTCATAACCGGTGTAGAACCATGTTGCAAACTATTAATAAAAAATGGCCCCATCGAATCAAAATTATTTAAGACAGTTTGTTCTTCTGCCACAAAACGCAGCACATAAAGTCCAAAAGACAACAGCAATATTCCCCATGCTGCCTTTTCATTAGACTTATTTTCCACACTTCCCTTCGGAACAAAACTGGTATATTTTGCATCACACCAATATTTAACAAAAAGCCAATTTATCAATAAAACGACAACAACAGCAATAAAATACTTATATACATCGTATGCTTTGAAATAAACTAAAAAGTTATTATAAATATGGTGCAAAATATCCGAATTAAACAAA
>JAGCFG010000055.1 GCA_017650255.1 Alphaproteobacteria bacterium
ATGAAAAAGCACTTGCTGTAAAAGAGGCAGCAGTTAAAGATTTAGCAGAAAAAATAAAAAAATCAAATATAGTTCTTCTAACAGATTATAGAGGAATTACTGTTGATCAAGTAACTGAATTAAGAGCAGAATTAAGAGAAAGAATAGCAGCTCGAATAGATGATAGCTTTAAAAAGCCTATTGAAGATGTGGTAGAATCTATAAAAGATTCGAAAAAACGAAGAGAGAGAGCTAAAGAAGAACGAAAAATAACAAACTCTATTCCTACTGTTGGTAGGCCTTACGAATAATCGCTTATTTTACCAAATTTTCAATTAGGTAATTAAGAAGGAAATTTCCTTTGGCTGTTGTTTTAAGACTTGTTTCGGTATTTGTTATCAATCCGGAACGGATGAGTTTTTGCAAGTTTTCTTGATTGGTACACTCATCTAATTCCGAGCCGCAATTTTTGCGAAACAACTTTTTATTTATGCCTTTTTTCAGGCGTAAGCCCATTATTAAAAGTTCTTCGGCACGCTCATGCGGTGTTATCAATTCTTGTTGTCGCGGATAAAATGTGTTATAGATGTTTTTGCCAATGTGAAACCTGCCGACGGCGCCGTTGCCGATGCCGATATAATCGAAACCTTCCCAATATCCTAGGTTATGTCGACATTCAAAGCCGGATTGAGCATAATTTGAAACCTCGTAGCGGTTGTAGCCGTGTGATGACAGAACATCTTCGGACAAGGAGTATAATTCCTGACAAACTTCGTCACTCGCGCCATTTATGCCGCGCTTGGCGAAAACAGTATTTTCTTCTATTGTCAGCTGATACAATGACAAATGTTTGAAACCGAACTGACATGCCTGTTCGAGCTGTTGTTTCCAATCTCTTGCTGTTTGGTAGGGTAAAGCATAAATTAGGTCCATAGAATTGTTGTCAAATGTTTTTACAACCTGCTCTATTGAAGAAACAGCCTGCTCCAAACTATGCGTACGGCCAAGAAACTTTAGGTCATTTTTGTTCAAGGACTGAACCCCAAGAGAAAGCCTGTTTATGCCGGCTTGTTTGAGATCTGAGAATAAATTGTCATGATTGGTATTTGGATTGGCTTCTAATGAAATTTCCATATTTTCGCTACAATGCCAAAGAGAGGTTATCTTGTCGATTATTTTTTCTATGTTTTGAGGTGAGATAAGCGAAGGTGTGCCACCGCCGAAGAATATGGTGGAAATATGATAATTATTATTGAGATTGCGATAATAAATCAAGTCATCGAGATATGATTTGATAAGTTCATCTTGGTCAACTTTTGCCACGCGACTGAAAAAGTCACAATAGGGGCATTTGCTTTTGCAATACGGCCAATGTATGTAAATCCCTGCTCTTTTCATTAGAGTATAAACTTGGATAGATCACTGCTCTTGGTATAGCGAGAAAGTTTTTCCTGCACCATTTGGCTGGTAATAACAGCTTTTTGCCCGCTTTTGTCGGAGGCTGTAAAACTGATTTCTTCCAGCAATATCTCCAAAACCGTATGCAAACGGCGCGCACCGATGTTTTCGACATTTTCGTTGATTTGCACGGCAATATCGGCTATGGCTTCTATGGCATCGGGGGCAAACTCAAGCTCAAAATTCTCGGTTTTTAACAAAGCCTGATATTGCTCAATAAGATTGGCTTCCGGCTCGGTTAAAATGCGAACAAAATCCTCGCGATTGAGAGCTTGCAATTCTACCCTTATGGGCAGGCGACCTTGCAACTCGGGCAACAGGTCTGATGGTTTTGATAGATGGAATGCACCGGAACAGATAAATAAAATATGATTGGTTTTGACCATGCCATATTTGGTGGAAACTGTTGTGCCTTCTATCAGGGGCAAAAGGTCGCGCTGGACACCCTCACGAGAGACATCACCACCGCGACGATCGTCACGTCCGCTGATTTTATCAATCTCGTCAATAAAGACTATGCCGTCATTTTCGACAGATTTGATGGCGGTTGAGACAATTTTTTCATCATCAAGCAGTTTGTCACATTCTTCTTGCATAACAATTTTGCGGGCATCGGCAACAGCTAATTTTTTGCTTTTGTATTTGTCGCCCAAAGATTTACCCAAAATATCGCCCAAACTTATCATGCCCATTTGTGCACCGGGCATTCCGGGAATGTCTATGGTCGGCATTGAGTTTGAACCTGTATCTATAACACTGATTTCTATTTCACGTTCATCAAGTTCTCCGGCTCTCAGCATTTGGCGGAATTTTAATTTGGTCTCTTCGCTTGAGTTCAAGCCGATAAGTGCCTCTAAAATTCTTTCTTCTGCAGATGTTGATGCTTTTTCTTCGACCATTTTGCGCATATGGACTTTGTTTTGTGCAATGGCTATATCGAGCAAATCACGGATTATAGATTCGACATCTCGCCCTACATAGCCTATTTCTGTGAACTTAGTGGCCTCAACCTTGATAAAAGGGGCTTTTGCAAGTTTGGCAAGACGGCGAGATATTTCGGTTTTTCCAACTCCAGTCGGCCCGACCATCAAGATATTTTTGGGGACAATTTCTTCGCGCAAGTGCTCCGGCACCTGCATACGGCGCCAACGATTGCGCAAGGCAACAGCGACAGCTTTTTTGGCCTCTTGCTGTCCGATAATATAACGGTCAAGTTCTGAGACAATCTCGCGAGGACTGAAGTTTGCACTAGTCATTGTTTGTCACCTTTTCAATAATTACATTGTGGTTTGTATATACATCAATATCACCGGCAATTTGCATGGATTTGCGGGCAATTTCTTCCAAAGATAGATTGGGAACATCATAGAGAGCTTTTGCTGCTGCCATCGCGTAATTGCCGCCGCTGCCAATACCGATTATGCCGTCGTCGGGCTCCATAACCTCACCGGTTCCTGATATGACCAAAGACACCTCTTTATCTGCCACAATCATAAAAGCTTGCAGTTGGCGCAAATATTTATCCATGCGCCAATCTTTGGCAAGTTCTACCGCGGCTCGTTTCAGCTGCCAAGCGTGTTTTTCGAGTTTGCCTTCCAAGCGTTCAATTAAGGTTATGCCGTCGGCTGCCGCACCTGCAAAACCGGCAATTATCTTGCCGTTACCGATGCGGCGGACTTTTACGGATTTTGACTTAAAAATAACTGTTTCGCCAAGCGTTGCCTGTCCATCACCGGCGATTACGACTTCGTTTTCTTTGCGGATACACAAGATTGTGGTCATTTGTTTGTCCTCTTATTGTTTTGATAGAATATATTTAGGTAAGTTTTTCGCAATTTGCAAGTTTTGTTTTATGCTTTTATGAGAGGAATATCGGCAAAAAGATTTTGGGCAACTTTTTGAGAGTGTTTATTGAGCGAACTAACCCTGAAATCACGCAGGCCGTTTTGCCCCAAACAGGTATATATTTCATTGTGCCTTTTCAGGTAATCGGCAAGTTTTTCCGCCATTAATTCGTCTTGTGATACAACTTTTACATTGGGGAGATATTTTCTGAACATATCTTTGAGCAAAGGATAATGCGTGCAACCCAAAATCAAACTTCCGCAATCTTTGAAAGAATTGCAATATTCTTTGACAAAGTCTTCGACATATTCAAAATTGTTGCTCTCAATTAGTGGAACAAGCTCCGGCGCAGCAAGCTCTATGACATTTATGTTCGGATTTATTTTGTGCAATTCGGTTCTGTAAATGTGCGAGCGGACAGTGGCAGAGGTGGCAACAACTCCGACATTTTTCAAATTTGTTTCGGCAGCAACTTCGACTGTTGGGATGACAACACCCAAGACTTTTATATCGGGCGCATATTCTGGCAGAAAACGCTGTTGAATGTAGCGCAAGGCAATAGATGTTGCTGTATTGCAAGCAATAATAATAATTTTGCAGTTTTGCTCAATCATGTAGCGCATGCCCTGAAGGGTATATTTTAATATTTGGCCGGAGGTCTTTTCTCCATAGGGCAAATGCGCCGAATCTCCGTAGTAAAAATAGTCAAACTGCGGCTGAGATTTTATGAAAGCTTGGGTAATTACCAAGCCGCCCAAGCCGGAATCGAATACGCCAATTTTCATGTTGTTTGCCATTTTCTATACCTTGTGTGGAAGTTTTGAATATATGCAGTTGCTGATAAAATTCGGCAAAATTGAGATAAACCAAGAAGCAAAACGCATCGGCCAAGGAAAAGCTATCAACCCGACATTGCGCTCAAGACGTGAGGCAATAATTTTTGCGGCTTTTTCGGCAGACATAAAAAATGGCATTGGGCAAGTGTTTTTGTCAGTTATGCGCGACTTTACAAAGCCAGGGCATATTACACTGATTTGAATTTTTTCTTTGCCGAGAGCTGCACGCAGAGCCTCGCCATAAGCTTTTACACAAGCTTTGCTGGCACTGTATGAAGGACAAGCGGCAAGCCCGTGATAGCCGGCGATAGAAGCCAAAATTGCTATTGCTTTTTGTGAGTTGTCATTGCGAGATTTGTATATATCCAATGCTGGGTGAATGGTATTGAGAACTCCGAAAATATTGGTACTAAAAGTTTGGTATATATTTTCAGTTGTTTCTTGGCCGGTGGAAACGCCGGCATTGGCGATAACCAAATTCAAAGGAGCTTGTTGATTGCATTTTTCTATCCATTCGGCAATTTTTTCTTTGTCCGTCACATTCATTATTTCGGAATGGACCTTTACGCCGTATTTTTCACAAGTATCGGCCGTTTTTTGCAATCTTTCGGTATTGCGCCCACATATAAAGAGATTTTCGGCTCCGTTTTGGGCATAATATTCTGCCAAGGCCGCACCTATTCCTGAGGAGGCTCCGGTAATGAGAATGTTTTTAAACTTGCTGTTCATTTTGTTTTTATCCACTAATTGTTAATATTTTGCACCTATAATAACAGAAAAAATAATTTTAGGGAGATTTTTTTTGAATATTTTCTGTATGACAGGTTTTGCAAGGTCGAAAGGGCATTGCAACATTGGGAACACAAACATTGATTGGGTTTGTGAAATTAAAAGCGTAAATGCCAAAAATTTTGATTTTAAGGTTAAGCTGCCGAATGAGCTTGAGCATTTGGCCACAGCTTTTAAGAGTGTGGCACAAAAGTATTTTGAAAGAGGAACTTTCAGTGCAAATGTAGAAATTGGTTTTGAAGAAGGTACAAAACAGGTAAAAATTAACCAAGCACTTTTAGATATGTTGATTGA
>JAGCFG010000056.1 GCA_017650255.1 Alphaproteobacteria bacterium
AGCTTTATATCAAACGTTGCTATCTTTCTAACGGCCAGCTGTTGAAGCTGCTCAACAACGGTAGAATTGACATTGTCAAAACTTATCTGAAAACTCACTTATGATTTCTGTTTTATTGTTTTTTAAATATTTTTATTATGAGTTATAAGGAAAAAATTGATCAAGAGGAAATTTTGACTGTCGAGGAAGAAAGACAGTTGATTGACGCGAAGGATTTGGAGTATTTGAAAAAATATCTCGAATATTCTACGCTGTTCCTCGAAAATGAAGTGCACTTTGTGTACAATTTTAAGGATACCGAAATTTTCGGGACCTATCTCCAAACAGATGGATTGTGCTCTTCTCATGCTCAAGCCGCTTGCGCAAAGTTGTGCAGCAAAGAGGATGTTGTGTGCATGATTGAAGATCTCAGTTCGCGCAGTGAAGAAGTTGAAAAAGAGCTTCTGAGCCGCGGGGATGAAGAACTTTTGGAGTTCTATGAAGAAAAATATGGTGACATTGTCGTTGAGAATGTGTAACAACAAAAGCTCCTTGGTCGTTGTAATGACGGCTGAGGAGTTTTTTATTTTGACAAAATTAAATTTATTTCTTGACAAAAATATAAAAATATGCTTTGTTATTGTATGATAAAAAAATCGATTATTAATAAAACCTATAATTATGTACACACAAGACAAAGTTTTGGAAGGAATTCCTATTGCACAGAGTGAGCAATTCTATTTGATTGAAACCGGAAAGACATGGCTTATACGGCGGTATATACAAAAATTCCGTCTGTCGGCCAAGGCGCAGATTTTACTTCTTAAAAAATCTAAGAGCAGACTTTTTAAGGAGTATGTAATGCGCTATGATATCGCTCCAATTGCACAGGTAAAGATGGTTGAATTACGTAACATTAATCTGTTTAAGATTTTTGTTGAAAACAATAAGCTATCGCTGCCGGCACAAAAAAAATTGCTTGAACCATGCTATGCGGATATGTTGAAGGAGTATACGAAGTATCATGCCCTTCATCCTTCGGTATTGAGAAATCAAAAAAATGTCAAATAAAAAAAACTGTTATGACAACAAGACAAAAAATCTTGAACAAGCAACCTCTTTCTGATGAGGAAATTCGTCAGCTCATTGAGCAGAAGAAGGAGTATTTGGTTCTCCTTTATCTGGGCTACTGTCCGTTAATCTACGCTCAAGAACTCTGGCTGGTTAATTCTGGCATGAAAAAAGCATTGCGCAAGCAAATTAAACTCCATGGGTTGTCTTACCCACAAGCCGAAGTGGACTTGATGAAACCCGAGAACATTGAGTTTATTAAGCTTCTTATCAAAGAGCAAATGGTTTGTTACAATGCGGAAATTGCCTTGAAAAATCTAGGCTCTGACGAGCTGAACAACCTCTACAGGAAGAAGCACCGCTTTTTTATGTGCGAAAGATAACAAAACCCCGATTGTCGTGATGATAATCGGGGTGTTTTTGTTTTTGATGAGTGATTTTTTTATAAAATCATTGCGGTAAATTCTGCCTCGGACACAACTTTGTCATCTACCATCGCTCTGCCTTTGAAAACAAAAACATTACGGCGAGACTGAATTTTTTCGACATACATTTTCATTTGGTCGCCGGGTTTTACCGGTTTGCGGAATTTTACGCCGTCGATCGACATAAACAAAACATTCGGGGTTTTCTCCACATTTTCGGCACCGGCAACAACAATCGCTCCTGCTGTTTGTGCCATAGCCTCAATTTGCAAAACTCCCGGCATTACCGGATTGTTGGGGAAATGGCCTTGAAAAAATTCTTCGTTCATAGTCAGGTTCTTCAGTCCCATGCCTTTTTCACCGGGGATTTCCACCTCCAACCTATCCAGCAACAAAAACGGATAGCGGTGAGGCAAAAGTTTCATAATTTCTTCGATATGATAAACTTTATTTTCTGACATATTTTCCTCTTTATTTTTTTGAACTTTTTTGAACAAACGACACTTGACGCATAAAGTCTTTTATCGGCACGCAGGGGGAGCCCATAACAATACTTCCCGGTTCGATATCACGCATTGCACCTGATTGGGCACCGACTTGAGCAAAGGAACCAACATTCAAATGGTCAGCAAAGCCTGTTTGACCTCCGCAAACGACATAGTCTCCAAAGTTGCAGCTTCCGGCAATACCGGTTTGGGAGACAATTATGCAACCGCGCCCAAGTTTGTCGTTGTGGGCAATTTGGACAAGGTTGTCAATGCGGCAGCCGTCACCAATTATTGTATCACCCAAAGCGCCTCTGTCAACGCAAGAACACGAACCAATTTCAACATCGTCACCGATAATCACTCTGCCAAGCTGAGGAATGCGTTTGTGTACGCCATTGATGGTTTCAAAACCAAAGCCATCTTGTCCAATGCGAGCGCCGTTATATATGTAGCAATGATTACCGATTATGGAATATGCAATATAACAATGTGCGCCCAAGCGGCAATTGTCGCCGATTGTGCACCCCTGCTCCACGACAGCAAATGGCTCAACAATCGTATTTTTGCCAATTTTAACATTAGCGCCGATAACCGCATAAGGTGCTATGGAGCAACCATCGCCTATTTCGGCTGATGAGTCTATGCAGGCAAGAGGAGAAACACCGGCTTGTGGACGTTTTTGCGAATACATGGCTTCGTTTAACTTTAGGTAGGCCAATTTTGGATTTTCCGTGGTCAAAATTATTACACCTTGTGCCACAAATTGAGCCAAATCCGCTGAGGTTACGCAGACCGAAGCCTTGATTTCGGCTCCGGCTGCTTTTTTCTTGCGGTCATAAAAGAAGCATACTTCTCCTTTTTGAGCCGAAGTCATCATATTGATATCGTTGATTAACTCATTTTCGGAACCGGGGGTTATAATCTTGGCATCGCAAATTTTTGCAATTTCCGCAACAGTCAATTTTCCCGAGTGATTAAAAAAACGAGTATCAACCATCAACTTTCTCCTTACAATCTTGCACCAAAGTTAAGTCTGAATACTTCGGTTTCATCATATTTTTCTTTAACAACAGGGAAACCGAAGTCGATATCGATTTTGCCCATTGGCGACAGCCATGAGAAACCAAAACCGACAGACATACGCGGGTTGGAAGAGTAGTTAACATCCTCGGAGCTGATATCGTCCGGCTTACCAACAGTTCCGACATCCATAAAGGTGCGACCTTTAATGCCGACTTCGTCAAGACCTATCGGGAACATTAACTCTGTTCCGCCGTATACCATCCAGTTACCACCCAGAGCATCGTTGGTAAATTTGTCTCTGGCACCGATACCGGCTGTTTCGAAACCGCGCATGGTTGAACCGCCCAAGAAGTATCTTTGAGCAAGGCGAACATTTTCACCGCCGTAACCTGTGACATAACCGCCATTTAAGAACATTTTTAAGGTTACATCTTCAAAGAAGGTATAGTACAAGTATGACTTGGCATCGAAACGTAAATATTTCTCGTCGCCTCCAACACCGGCAACATCGTTACCAAATGACAGATAATATCCTGATTTCGGATCTATCGCACTGTCTCGCTTGTCATAAACCATGGTTTGACCGACAGAGGAGTCAATATATTTTCCTTCTTCACGACGAATGTATTTTGAAGAGTTGCGGCTGACATTCTTAATTTCATCCTGCTTTAAGGTGTAGCGAACGGATTGAGAAAGATTGTCGGTATATCTCCAGCCGAAACGGGTTCTACCACCATTGACTACTTCGTCATAAGAAGCCTCGTCTTGATAGTCGGTTTCGGTACGGAACACGTCTATACCGGCGCTCAAAGGCCATCCTAAGAAATATGGCTCAGTAAAGCTGAAGTTGTAGTCTTGTTCACGTTGAGAAATACCTAAATCAACACCAATTTGCTGACCTCTGCCGCGGAAGTTGTTTTCGGTAACACCTGCTCTTACCAAAGCACCATTGACTGTTGAATAACCTACACCGATATTGAAATAACCGGTTGATTTTTCCTCTAGCTCGACATTTATGTCTGCTTTGCTCGGGTCAGGAGTTTGTGCTGTTTGAATATCTACTTTGCTAAAGTAGTTCAAATTTTCGATATTTCTGCGAGAAGCTCTGATTTTGGCAGCATTGAATGCATCACCTTCACCGATACGGAATTCTCTGCGGATTACGTTATCATGTGTACGATTGTTGCCCATAATATTGATTTGGTTTACAAAAATGCGAGCTCCTTCGCGAACCTGAAAGGTTACATCTATGATGCCGTTTTCCATATCTTTGTTTAAAATCGGCTCAACTTCTACGAAAGCAAAACCTCTTTTGCCAAGCTCTTCAGTCAAATTGTAAACATCTTTATCAAGAGCCTCAGCATTATACCAATCGCCGCTGTCTATATCTATTTCTTTTTTGAGGGCTTCGGTATCTACGTTGCTGACGGTTGAACGAACATTTATATTACCAATTTTGTAGCGATTTCCTTCGTCCAAAACAGTGGTTAATATAAACGACTCTTTGTCAGGACTAAGTTCGGCTACAGAAGATACTACACGAAAATCGGCATAACCACGTTTTAGGTAAAAACGACGCAATAATTCTTGGTCATATTTACTCTTTTCCGGGTCATAATTCTCAGATGATGAAAAAATTCTCCACCAGCGAGTTTCTTTGCTCAAAATCTCGCTCTTTAAGGTGTTGTCGCTGTAATGTTTGTTACCTACAAAATTTACTTTGGTAATTTTTGCCAAGGGGCCTTCGTCAATTTCGTATATCAAATCCACACGATTTTGATCTCTTTCGATAACTTTCGGTTCTACAACTGCGGCATAACGACCTACTCTTTTATAGACATCCAAAATTCGCTTGGTGTCTTCTTGAACTTTTGCTACACTATATATGGAACGAGGAGCAAGCTGAACTTCGCTCTCAAGCATTTTGTCTTCTACTTTATTATTGCCATCAAAGTATCTTTTGTTAACAATCGGATTTTCTGAAACCTGAATGTTTAAGATGCCTTGGCTGACAACAAATTTTATGTCAGAGAAAAGCCCTGTAGTATAAAGTTTTTTAAACGCGTTGTTCAATGCCTCTTCAGAAACATCATTGTGAGGTTCTATATCGACATAGGAAAGAACAGTCTCTCTCTCAACACGTTGCAAACCTTTGACATCTATGCCGTTGATTTGAACAGCCGAAGCATTGAAAGCTCCGAGCATCGCCGGCAACAAAACTGCTAAATAAGTTTTTTTCATCATTTTATCCTTAAAAGTTATGCCTTTCATACAAACCACCTTTTGAACAGGTGAACAAAATCATTCCATGTAGCCAAAAGCATCAAAGCCAATAAAAAAGCAAAACCGCATTTGAACAATACTTCCTTGACTTTTTCGTGCATTTCGCGACCTGATATAATCTCTAACAAAAAAATTACGACATGTCCACCATCTAAAACGGGGATTGGGAATAAGTTTATCAATCCCAAATTTATGGACAACATCGCCATAAAGCCGACAAAGTCTATCCAGCTATGTGTTTTGGATATATCACCGGTCATTTCGGCAATGCGTATTATGCCGCCAATATCTTCCGTGCCGCGCGAGCCTCTTATCATTTGCCCAACTCCGCGCAAAGTATCAACGCTCATGCGCCAAGCTTCTTTGCCGGCCAAAGCAAAAGCCTTAAAAAAAGATAACTTTCTCTCGCCGACTTCGACGGTAGATTTTGATTTAATTCCCAACATAGGTCTTTCAGAAACAGGTTTGCCATCCTCGACAGATATGTTGGTCAACTTGATATTTAACTTGATTGTTTCATCGCCCCTTTTTAGAACTATATCCGCATAGCCGGAGGCAGAAAGAGCTATTTCTGAACTGATGTCGCTAAACTCGCTAATTTTGCGTCCGTTTACTTCTATAATGCGGTCATTTGGCAATATACCTGCTTTATCTGCGGCTCCACCGGGGATAATACCTCCGACTACCGGAGGATATACAATGTTGCCAATAAACATAAATACAAAGGCTAGAACAACTATTGCAAAAAGATAATTAAATCCAGGACCACCCAAAACTATGGCAAGCTTTTTCCACGGATTTTGAAGGGAAAATGCATGTTTTTTATCTTCTTCGGAAAGAGAGTCTAATACGTTTTCATCATCGCCTGCAGAAGCACCGTTGGCATCGCCCAAAAATTGGCAATATCCTCCCAGAGGAATCGCACAAATTTTCCAATTTGTCTGATATTTGTCTGTAAAACCCCACAACTTGCGACCAAATCCGATAGAAAAATCGGTAACCCTCACACCGCACATACGGGCTATTATAAAGTGTCCAAATTCGTGAACAAAAACCAAAACACCTAATAAAAATATAAAAGGAATTATGTAATATAATGAATCAAAAAGGCTCGACATTCAATTTACCTCTTAAAAAACATACAAATCATATAGAATAATGGTGATTAAAAGAATCGGGGCTGTAAATATCAATCCGTCAACTCGGTCAAAAACACCACCGTGTCCGGGGATGATGGAACTGGAATCTTTGGCTCCGACTCTTCTTTTTATGGCAGATTCAATCAAATCTCCAATTTGTTCTACAACAGCCAAAATGGCAGCAAATGCTGCATAGCCGTGCTCGTTATAACCTTGAAAGATATAGGCAAAAAGTCCGCCAAAAAAGGCAGCAAAAATCATTCCTCCAACCAAGCCGGACCATGTTTTGTTAGGACTTATTTTCGGCGCCAATTTCGGACCTTTTACCGTACTTCCGACAAGATATCCCCCGATATCAACACTCCAAACGACTATGAGTAACCACAAAACTGCAAGGTTGGAAAAAGCTATCATACACCACATCAGAGAACCGACACCTATTGATATATAAGGGACACCCAAAACAAGAAGACATCTGTGGTTTTCTTTTTTAGATTTTATTAAAACCAACAATGAGGAAAGACAGATTACTATGATAGTGCCAAAAAACGATTGCAAAAGTACAGATGTTGCGACAGATATCGCATAGATGGTAGAATATGTAGATTTGTTATCTTGTGCAACAAGGTTGCTCCACTCCCAACTTATGCATCCGCCAATGGCTAAAATCAAAAGATTGTAGTAAGGAAACTCCAAAAATATGCTTCCAATTACTATCGGTGCCAATATGAGGGCGGTTACAATTCTGTAAAATAAATTACTTCTTGCCATATCGTCTATCCCTTGTTTGATAGTTCTCAATAATTTTTTCCAGCTCTTTGCGGTTGAAATCAGGCCACATCGCATCACTGAAATATAACTCTGAATATGCAATTTGCCATAGCAAATAGTTGCTTATTCTCTGTTCACCGCTGGTTCTTACCAAAAGATCAGGATCAGGAATGTCCTTAGTATAAAGCATATTTGAAAAAGTTTGTTCAGTTATATCTTCTAGGCCCATATTACCTAATTTGACCTCTCTCGCAACTTTTTTAACCGCGGAGATAATTTCTTGTCTTGAACCATAACTTAGCGCAAGACAAAGTGTAAAGTCATGATATTCAGCTGTTTCCTGTTCGATTTTGTTCATTTGCTCGACAATATCTTTATCAAGCATATCCCGCTCGCCGATAAAACATATTCTTACTTTGTTTTTTTGCAGTTCTTGGACATTGTTTTTCAAATATGAACGCAAAAGATCCATCAAAGCCGCAACTTCTTCAGGAGAACGATGCCAATTTTCGGTAGAAAAGGCATATAGTGTCAAATATTTTATTCCCAGTTCTTTGACATCTTTGCAAATTTGTTCAAAATTTTTGGCGCCCTGTTTATGTCCGGCAATGGCGGGAAGACCGTGCTTTTTTGCCCAGCGTCTGTTTCCGTCCATTATAATGGCTAAATGATCTATTTGATTAGTCATTTCCTGTCCCGTCTTTTACTATACCTGCATAATATCTTTTTCTTTTTGGCTCAAAACATCATCTACTTTTTTGATATTTTCATCCGTAAATTTTTGAATTTCGTTTTCATAGCGTTTTTCTTCGTCTTCGGAGATGAGGTTGTCTTTTTTGAGCTTTTTAATCGAATCCAAGGCATCACGACGAATATTGCGAATGGCGACTTTTGCTTGTTCGGCACATTTGCCGGCAACTTTTACCAACTCTTTTCTTCTTTCTTCGGAAAGAGGAGGAATTTGTATGCGAATCAGCTGTCCGTCAGACATTGGATTTAATCCTAAATCAGACTCCATGATAGCTTTTTCCACCGACTTTACTAGGCCTTTATCCCAAACATTTACAGAAAGGGTACGTGCATCAGGAACACTGACGGTAGCAACTTGAGCAATCGGGCTAGGAGAACCATAGGCATCTACCGAAATTGTATCGAGCAAACTGGCATGAGCTCTGCCGGCACGAAGTCCGCCAAGTTCAGCTTTAAGCGAATCGAGTGATTTTTCCATACGACTTTTAGTGTTTTCTTTAATTTCTGAATAATCGGACATTTTTTCCTCTTTCATTTTATGATGGTAAACTTTTCTTTGCCAAAAATAACATTGACCAAAGAATTTTTGTTCTTTAAAGCAAATACTACGATTGGAATATTGTTATCTCTGGCAAGTGCAACAGCAGCAATATCCATAACCTTCAAGTTCTTTTTGATAACCTCATCGTAGCTGACTGTGTCGTAACGTTTTGCTTTCGGATTTTTTTTCGGGTCGTCGGAATATACTCCGTCTACCTGGGTGGCTTTTAATATGACATCGCACCCCATTTCCGAGGCACGAAGCGCCGCACCGCTGTCGGTTGTAAAATATGGATTACCTGTTCCGCCGGCAAAAATCAAAACTCTGTCTTTTTGTAGGTGACGCAAGGCTCGGCGATAGATGAAACTTTCACAAACAGCAGGAATATTAAGTCCGGACATTACCCTTGTGGAAACACCGATTGTTTCTAATGCATTTTGGAGATATAGGGCATTCATGACGGTTGCCAACATACCGACTTGGTCGGCGACAGAACGATTTAAGCCTTTAGAGGCCTCTTTGGCGCCCCTAAAAATATTGCCTCCACCGACAACAAGACAAACTTCCACACCTTTATCTTTAACGGATTTTATTTGTTCGGCTAAAGATTTTATGGTCTTGTCATCCATACCAAAGGGCTTGTCTCCCATAAGCCCTTCGCCGGATAACTTTATCAAAACTCTTTTGTATTTTGGTTTCATTTGCAAGAATCTTCACGTTGTTATTTTTTTACATATTAACCAAATAAATTACTTTGTCGACAATATTTTCATTTTTTATCCAAGAAAACTTTAATTTAAAGCTTTAAGTTGACATCTTTTCTCTATGAGAGTAAAAATTTGTGAGAAGTATCTTTAACTATTGTGAGGCTGCGCTATGTATATTTTGCTATCCGCGTTGGGCGGTTATTTATTGGGATCTATTCCTTTCGGATTGGTTTTGTGTTATTTGGCAGGTTTGGGAGATATAAGAAAAATCGGTTCTGGAAATATCGGAGCGACAAATGTATTGAGGACGGGGCGCAAAGATTTGGCTCTGCTTACGGTTCTTTTAGACGCATCAAAGGCAGGTTTTGCGGCTTGGATGGCAGGAAAACTAACACAACAGAATCCAGAAATGTTTTGCGGAATTATGACCAACACATCGCTTGTTGCCGCGCTTATCGCAGGCACTTGCGCAATTTTAGGACATAATTTTCCAGTTTGGCTAAAATTTAAGGGTGGCAAAGGGGTTGCCTCTGCATTCGGTTTTATTTTGGTTATCAGCCCGATGGTAGCTTTGTCGGCTTTTGCGACATGGCTGGTTGTAGCAATTTTGTTTAGGTATTCTTCTTTGGCGGCAATTACCGCAGCAGTACTGACTCCTTTGTATACTTTCTTTTTTGCCGGAGTTATTGAAACAGCTTTTATCACGTTTATTGCCGTTTTGGTTTTGGCTCGGCACCACGCAAATATATCTCGTTTGTTGCAGGGAAAAGAAAGCAAAATATCTTTTAAGAAAAAATAGATGACAAGAGAAGACGAAATTATTTCTTGGCTAAGGCTTGCCAATTCTGATGGATTGGGAGCAATAGGTTTTGAAAAATTGATGCAAAAATGCGGTTGGAATGCGGAAGCCGCAACTGCTATGTGGAAAAAACCTTTGGCTGCGGAAGATTGGGCAAGAAAAGAGCTGGAAACAGCTTATCATAACAATATTCACATAGTTTTGAAAAAGGATAATATTTATCCCAATAGTCTTTTGAAACTCAGAGATGCACCGCCAATTTTGTATGTTATGGGCAGAATCGATTTGTTGGCGCAAGAAGATGCTCTTGCTATTGTCGGAAGCAGGAATGCGTCTCTTTGGGCTTGCGGAGTTACGGAAAAAATTGCTTTTGATTTGACAGAAAAAGGAATATTAATCGTTTCAGGCATGGCAAGAGGAATTGATAGTGCCGCACACAAAGGAGCTTTGCGAGCCTGTGAGGGCAAAGGCGCCACCATCGCTGTGCTGGG